>JAGHTZ010000027.1 GCA_018065065.1 Candidatus Equadaptatus faecalis
TTGACGTAGTACCTACGTATACCGTTCCGTTTCTGCCGTTTGCAAGTATATAAACTGCCGGTTTCATTGTGCTTACTGCTTACTATTGACAACGCCGCTGGTTCCTGCGCTGCTCCTAACGGAGCCCGCAGGAAGACGGAGATTGATTGTATATGCCCTGCTCGGTAAAGGCGTAGGGCTTGTATTTTATATTGCTTCCGCGTTTATCCATTTTCAAGGTCAAAAAATTTGACCTTGAAAATGTTTCAACCTCTTCCTTAGTGAGTTGGAACATAAAATCTTCTTCAAATTTCTCGATATTGTTTTTTACCTGCTGATTAAACGCCTTCGTCGTGTAACCGTAAATCGCTGCGAGGTCGCTGTCAAGCATTACACGCTGTCCGCGTATTGTGTAGATTTTGTTCCTGATGTTTTCCTGCGTTACTAATGCGATTTCGTTTTTAACAGCCATGTCCGCACCGCCTTTGTATTCCGTTCCTGACCTTTTGCTGTCTATTTTACAGTAAATCTTCCTGAAAATGTCATTTTCAAAATGACATCTTTTGAAAATTTGGTGCTATACCGCTCCGCCTCGGCATAAAACACGGGCTGAATTTGCCGTTCAGCCCGTTTATTTTTCAGTTCTGCCAGCCGTTTCAATTACGTTTGTCAAAAGTTCTTTGAAGTTTACTGCGTTTTTGTCTGTCAGTACCGGTCTGCCTGTTTCAGCTTCAAGAGCTTTTCTCGCAATTCCGGCAATTCTGCCTCCGCGTTTGGCGACTTTTGTGCTTTCTTCAAAATTTTCAGGCTTTTCCGCCGCCGAGATGTCTTTTGTTGAGGTTTCAGCAAGCAGATTGAGTATCAGTTCTGTTGTTGTCATGTTGTCGCGCAAGTTTTCTTTTTTAAGTCCTTTGAAGTTCTTGTACTGCCTCGTTGTCATTCCTGACCACGCTTTGCTGATTTCGTCCGTGAGTATTGCGTATTCCGCCCCTTGTTTTATGCCTCTTTCACGCCATTCCGCAGTAAGTTCGTTGCGAACGCGTATCGCAAGCACGCGCTGGTGTATCCAGTCTTCGCCGTACCCTTTTTTAAGGTATGTTTCAAGCGCTCTGTCTATTGCAATTTCGGGGTCTATTGTTTCGTCTATTCTTTCTTTGCCTACTTGGGCAAGCCATAACTTAAACGGCTCTGCTTTTTTTGAGGGTATGGACTGAATAATACGAAGTATACCTTCAACATTTGCAGCTTGGATTTCACGTTTCCTACCGTCCGCAGCTATCATTTTAACCGGGGTACAAATTGTACCCCACTTAAAATTTAGTTCTTCATCTCTGTTTCTCATTTTCTTTATATATTGTTTCGGATCTGCGCTTTCTGTCAGCGCACTGACTACGTCAACTACGGAGAGGTACCATTCTTCTTTGTTTTCGTCCCATGCTGTTCTGATTTTTTTGCTTTCAAAAAGCTGTACCGCGTTTTCCGCCATCGCCGTATCTCCTTTGCAGCCTTGCTGCTCCGTTTCTTTCGTTTATATTATCGCATTTCAAGCAAAAAATGTCATTTTGCAAATGACATTTTTTGAGAATTTTGTGTTTTGTACCGCGCAAATAACACACGCGGCGGCGTTTTGCCGCTGCGCGTGCGTGAGGGGGAGATGTTCAACACCATTTTTTCTCGTCTGTAAGGTTATTATACGGTCTGCCCGTTTTCGCGCCTCGGTATTTTTGCTGATTGTTTTTTGCACATTTTGCGTATTGTTCGCAAAAAAAAGCCTCCCGATGGGAGGCTGAAGTGTTTTGTTTTTCTTTGTCAGAGCAGTTCCGCGATTTGTACAGCGTTGAGCGCCGCGCCTTTGCGGAGGTTGTCGGCGACAACCCACATTGCAAGAGCGTTGTCAAGCCCAGTGTCTCTGCGGATGCGTCCGACGTAGACCGCGTCGTTTCCGGCTGCTTCGATCGGCAGCGGGTATATTGCGTTTTTGGGGTCGTCGCGGAGTATTACTCCGTCTGCGCTGCTGAGGATTTCTTTCGCGCGGGCAGGGGTGAGTTCTTTTTCAAACTGCGCCGTTACCGCTTCGCCGTGTCCCCTGAATACGGGAACTCGTACCGTTATGCCGCTGACGCGGAGGTTGGGCAGGTGCATGATTTTTCTTGATTCGTTTACCATTTTCCATTCTTCTTCGGATATTCCTTCGTCGTCGAAGGGTCCTATGTGCGGGAGAAGGTCAAAGGCTATCTGGTGCGCGTAGGGGCTTCCTTCGGTGCAGATTTCTTTGCCTTCCGCCCATGCTTTCGCTTCGTTTTCAAGGGCGCTGAGGCCTTTTATGCCTGTGCCTGCGACTGACTGGTAGGTGCTGACGTTGATGTATTTGAGTCCGGCTTCTTTGTGCAGCGGCCAAAGGGCAACAAGCGCCTGTATGGTTGCGCAGTTGGGGTTTGCTATAATTCCTTTTCTGCATTCTTTGATGTCTTCGGGGTTGATTTCAGGCACAACGAGAGGGCAGTCGGGGTCCATTCGCCATGCAGAGCTGTTGTCAACGACGATTGCGCCCGATTTTGCCGCCACCGGCGCCCAGGTGCGCGAGGTTCCGCCGCCTGCTGAGAATATTGCGATGTCAACGCCTTTGAAGGAGTTTTCGCTGACGGCGTGTACGGTGATGTCTTCGCCGTTGTATTTGATTTTCGCGCCTTCCGAGCGCGGCGAAGCAAGGGGTATTATTTCGGATACAGGGAAGTTTCTCTGTTCGAGCGTTTTGAGCATTTCACGGCCGACAAGCCCTGTTGCCCCAAGTACTGCTACTTTTTTCATTATACTGACGCCTCCTCAATAAATGCTTTGTGCAGTGCAAGTACGGCTTCTTCCGCATGGTTGGAAGCCACTATAACGGTTATTGCCATTGATGACGACGCAATCATTTCTATGTTGACGTTCGCTTCGGCAAGTATTTTGAACATTTTTGAAGGTACTTCGGGGTGGTTTGCAATTCCCGCGCCGATTATTGATACACGGGATATTTCGGTGTCGAAGGAAACTCCCTGCGCGTCTGTTTCGCGGCAGTATTTTCTGCAGACCTGTATTCCTTTTTCAAGGTCGGTTTTTTTGACGAGGAAGCCTATGTCATTGACTCCTCCGCGCATGTTGTTCTGTATTATCATCATTACGCCGACGCCCTGTTCCGCAAGGCTGGTGAAGAGCCCCGCAGCCATACCCGGGGTGTCGGGAACACCGTATATAACTACTTTTGCAACTTTTGTATCGTGTACAACCGATTTTATTACAAGTCCTTCCGTTACGGGATTGTTCATTACCCATGTACCCTCCTCTTCGACAAAGCTTGATGCAACGTAGAGCGGAACTTTGTAGCGCGCCGCCATTTCAACGCTTCTCGCCTGAAGCACGCCTGCGCCTTTGACCGCAAGTTCCATGCATTCGTCAAAATCCATTTCTTTTATTTTTTTTGCCTGCGGCACTACTCTGGGGTCTGCCGTATATATGCCTTCAACGTCTTTGAGCAGCCGGCAGGAGTCCGCTTTCAGGGCTGCCGCCAGGGCAACTGCCGAGAGGTCGGAGCCTCCTCTGCCGAGGGTGATTACGTCGCCGTTGTCATTTATCGCCTGAAATCCTGTGATGACCGCTACTGTTCCTTCGTTGAGCACTTTTTCAACAGCCAAAGGCTCTATGTCGTATATGCGTCCTTCCATGGGGAAACCTTTGGCTTTTATTCCCGCTTGCCGCGCCGTGAAGGACTGCGCAGGTATTCCCGACTGCTGAAGCGCAAGGGAGAGGAGCGCAACGCTCTGCTGTTCGCCTGTGGCAAGCAGCTGGTCTATTTCCCTGCCGTCACGTGTCATGGAAACGTCTTCCGCAAGGGCGAGCAGGTCGTCGGTCATGCTGCCCATTGCCGAGACGACTACCGCCACACGGTTGTTTTCATCGCGTATTTTCTTTACTATTTCCGCCACGTGTTTCATTCTTTCGGCGTCGGCAACAGAGGTGCCGCCGAATTTCAGTACGGTAAGCGGATATTTTTCCCAGCTCATTTGCACGCACCGCCTTCCTTCAATGCTTTTGCAAGCTCCGCTTCGTCAACGTGCATCGTTGCGCCCTGCGAGGTGCCGTCGAGCACGAAGAACTGCGACGCAACGCCGTATTCCATGAAGGTTTTGCACATTGTTTCCGCAACGCGCTGCGCGGCGCCGCGGACTATCGCTATGACGCTTGAGCCTGAGCCGCTTATTGCAACGCTTATGCACTCGGGAAGCGCTTTTACGCGGTCAAATATTACGTCGCCGCCGCTAAAGAGTTTTGTGCGGTAGGGCTGATGGAGTCTGTCGTCCATTCCCCAGTGCAGATAATCCCATTTTCCGGTTGCCCACGCCGCCGTGAGGAATGCGGAGCGTCCGAGGTTGAATACCGCGTCTTCAAAGGAAACCTGTTTCGGGAGCGCCATACGCGCGTCGTGCGTGTTGACGCGTTCGTCCGGCACCGCAACGACGCACTGCACGTCTGAGGGCAGCGGCGGAAGTTTTACGTAGCGCAGCGTCTGTCCGTCCCAGCAGCTTACGACCATGCCGCCGAGATAGCAGGGCGCGGCGTTGTCAGGGTGTCCTTCGATGAGCGTCATTACGCGGAGCAGTTCGTCTTCGTCACATTCGTAGCCGGTGAGCGTTTTGGCAAAGAGTACGCCGCCGACAACCGCACCTGCGGAACTTCCAAGCCCTCTGCAAAGCGGGATTATGTTGTGGCACCACATTGTAAATCCAGGGCCTTCAACTCCCCATTCCTTGCAGGCGCGTTCGTACGCTTCTATTACAAGATTGTGCTCAGGTTCCTGAAGCTCGCGCGCGCTTTCGCCGTGCGCTTCAATGCGGTATTCGCCTTTCGGAAGAATGTCCGTAAGCCTGAATATGTTGTTCAGGGAGAGCGCCATGCCGAGGCAGTCAAAGCCTGAGCCCAGGTTTGCGCTCGTCGCAGGGGTGCGTATTACTATGAGGTCTCTGTCGCTTGCTTCGATCAACCTTTCATCACCTCCAGCAGTTCTTCCAGCGTGTCGCCTATTTCAACGGGGCTTCCCACCTGGGACATTGCGGTGTCAGGGTCTTTAAGCCCGTTGCCGGTGAGTACCATAACGACTTTTATGCCTTTCGGCAGTTTTCCGAGTTTTTTGAGTTTCACAAGTCCCGCGAGCGGAGCGCATGACGCAGGTTCCGCAAATATTCCGCCTTTTGAGGAAAGCAGTTTCTGCGCGGCAAGTATTTCTTCGTCCGTCACGGAATTAAATTCGCCGTCTGATTCTTCAACCGCCGCTTTTGCAAGGTGTGCGCTGACAGGGTTGCCTATGCGGATTGCGGTTGCGAGCGTTTCGGGGTTGGGACACGGTTTGCCCGTTACAAGAGGCGCCGCGCCTTCCGCCTGAAAGCCCATCATTCGCGGCAGTTTGTCTATTTTCCCGATTTCTTTGTACTGTTTGTAGCCTGCCCAGTACGCGCTGATGTTTCCTGCGTTGCCTACCGGCACCGCGTGCCAGTCGGGTGCCTGTCCGAGTACGTCACAGACTTCCCATGCGCCGCTTCTCTGTCCCCAGAGGCGGTAGGGGTTGACCGAGTTGACTATTGCAAAGCCTTCTTTTTCCGCCGCTTCGCGCGCGAGTTCAAGAGCCATGTCAAAGTTGCCTTTTACTGCTATAACTTTCGCGCCGTACATGAGTGCCTGCGCGAGCTTGCCAAGCGCAACCTTGCCTGCCGGAAGCAGTACGAAACACGGTTTGCCTACGGAAGCGGCATAGGCTGCCGCCGAGGCTGAGGTATTGCCCGTCGAAGCGCAGACAAACGCTTTTGCGCCGTCTTCAAGCGCTTTTGCAAACGCCATTACCATTCCCCTGTCTTTGAAAGAGCCTGACGGGTTGCAACCCTCGAGCTTTCCGTAAAGTTCTATTTCAAGCATTTTGCTTATGTTTTCAATATACACGAGAGGAGTGTTCCCCTCGCCGAGAGTTATACGCGGAGTTTTCTCCGTCACCGGCAAAAGTTTTCCGTAGTTTTGAATTACACCCATAATAATTCCTCCCGCTGTAAAATAAAAGCCGCCTCCGCATAAAGGAGGCGGCAGAATTACCGCTGTTCCACTCCTGTTCGGCGGCTGTCCGCCCTCTTTGCGCTGTTCAGGGCGCACCCTGCCGCCTTATCCGCAAACGGCTTCGACGGCTGCTCCGAGGTGGTTTCCGCCCGTCCGGCAATCGCGCTCTTTCAGCACTTGGGGCGCGTCTCTGGAGAGCCTGCAGCGGGTTACTTTTCCTCTTCATCGCATTGCAGTATTAAGTTCGTCCGTTAATTTTAAACATTGGCGGGCGCTTGTCAAGTAATTTCAGCATATTTTGCGTTTTTTTCGTTTTCCGGACAATTCTTTTCTTCCGTATTTGATATTTCAGCAGTTATCTGCTAAAATTCTTCAGTCAGGAAGAAATTTATTTCACCGGTGGTGTTTGACATGGCAAAAGTAGAAGAACATATCAGACTGTCGCAGGAAGGCTACGACAAACTTAAAGCAGAGCTCGTCCAGCTTCGTTCCGAAGGCCGCGCACAGATAGCCGCAAAGCTTGAGGAAGCCCGCGGTTTCGGCGACCTCAGCGAAAACGCCGAATATCATGCGGCAAAGGAAGAGCAGGAAAAAATCGAAGGAAGAATTCTGCAGCTCGAAACTCAGCTCGCAAAGGCAATCGTTATCGACGAAAAAAACATCGACACGAGCGTAGTCAGCCTCGGAACAACGGTAACCTTTGAAGAGAAGAAGAAAAGCTTTACCTACCAGATAGTCGCTACGGAAGAGGCTGATATCCAGGCGGAACCTCCGAAGATTTCAAAAGACAGTCCGGTAGGTTTGGCGCTGCTCGGCAATGCGGTAAAAGCAGCCGTTACCGTCCGCACCCCGAAAGGCATCAGAAAGCTTAAAATAACAAAAATAGAAAAATAAAACGCCTCCGCGCTTTTATTTTTCGCAGCACAAATACGTTAATGTATAAAGTACAAAGCAGCCAAATTTGGCTGCTTTGTGTTGTCCGACAGTACATTTCGTTGTTACTGATATTTTCTCTGTATTCCGAACGAAACTCTGACTATTTCGTCCAAAAATTCCGGGAAGCTTACGCCGTAGGCTTTGGCTGCTTTCGGAACAAGGCTCGTTGAGGTCATTCCGGGCGCCAGATTTGCTTCGAGCGCGTAGACCCCGCCGTCGTCCGTAATTCTGAAATCGGTGCGGCTGTACGCTCTCGCGCCGAGACTTTTGTGCGCAAGCAGCGCAGCCTGCTGAACCTTTGCCGTAAGCTCCGCGTCAAATTCCGCAGGACAGACGTACTCGGTGTTTCCGTGCGTGTATTTGTTTTTGTAATCGTAGAAGCCCTCTTTGGGCTTAATTTCTATAACCGGAAGCGCAATCAGACTACCGTCGGCTCTTTCCCAAACGGGGCAGGTCGCTTCTCTGCCCGGGATATACTGCTCAACAAGCGCTTTGTCTTCGTACACGTAGCTGTTCCATGCAAGCTCCATGCCGCGCTCAAAATCTTCACGGCTTTTCACCTGCGTCAGACCTACTGTGCTTCCGCCGCTGTTCGGTTTGATTATAAGGTGCCCGTATTTTTCAAGCATTGCAGTGTCGCGGTCGTCAAAAGCGCTGCCTTTAGGTTTCGCGTAGCCTTCGGCAATCTGTACTCCGGAAGCGTCAAAGAGGAATCTCGCAACGTCCTTGTACATACCAAACATGCAGGCTTCGGCGCCTGAACCCGTAAAAGGAATCCCGTGTGACGCAAGACACGCCTGAAGTGTCCCGTCTTCTCCCCAGTCTCCGTGAAGAGCAACAAACACTCCGTCTGCATCGTAATCCGCCCAGTTGAAAACTATTTCTTCCGGCGAACGGATATCCGCCTTTATAACATCGTGACCAAATTCGGCAAGCGCAGATGCCACTGCCTCTCCGGAATTCAGCGATACTTCTCTTTCAGGACTGGTGCCGCCGCACGCAACTACTATTTTCATGTCAATTCACCCTTTATCTTTCAGAACCTATATTAAGTTTATTCTGAGGATACGCGTTAATGTAGAACGAAAGTCCAAGCTGATTTTCAGTACCGTAAAACTCGTGTCTTCCCCACAACTCCCACGTATAGCAGTGTTTGTTATAGGTCAGCGCATAGTTTATGGCAGGGAAACGGTCGTTCACAAAGTCGTAATAGCCTGAGAGCGCGACTCTCCATTTTGAATAGGAAGGACCTATCGGCAATGGGAAAGACAGAGTCTGATTTACGTATATATCGTCGCTTAAACGGTCAAAATTCATAGGACTGTAATCGTACATCCAGCGCCGGTAGTAGCGGGTACTCAAATTGAATGCGCCGATGTTGTATCTGACGCCTATCCAAGCATCAAGAGCTCTCTGGGTGCTTCTATTTTCATCGCTGTATTTGCTGTACTGATACACAGTTCCATAATAAGGCGACAGGAAATTAAACAGTTTAACGTTAAAATTGCTCTGCGCACGGGCAAGCAGCTGGAAGCGGTTGGTTTCGCCTATTTTGCTTCTTTCGTCACCATACCTTCCGAATGTTGTTTCAAATGATATTTTGGCAGGTTTAAAGTGCTTAAAGAACCATGGCGAACCTATTGTAAGTTCAGGTCTGCGCGACAGATTGTAACGGCTCGTGGTACCTATCACGTGCTGTGTTGAGTAGACTTCGTTTTCCGAATAGCGCAGACGCGCGTTCCAACCGTGCAGCCAGTAGCTTAAAGCAAGCGTTGGTCTCCACATCAAAGAATCGTCATCGCTGTTGTACTGTCTGTTCGTCGCGGCATAAAAACTCAAATTTTTCGCGAGCTGTTTGCTGTAGCTGAAGGACGCTTCAAACATATTCTCCGTCCAGTAGGAGGCGGAGGCTTCAAGCGTTCCCCATTTGCCAAGATATTTTGCCGCATTCACGCCCAATCCGGCGCCTTTTTTTGAGGTATAGCCTATCATGGGCATAAATTTGTCTTTCTTTTTTGGTCTTATTATGTAATCAAACGGATAGCGCATGACACAATGATTGCTGAAATACAGTTTCGGCTTTTTAAGTATTGTAGCTTTGCCCGGAATTATTATCGCCTTTTTTGTTTCAAGTTTGTAATGAGGTTTGCTAAAATCGCAGGTTGTGGCGGAAACGTCCTGCCAATGGGCTATAACGTCCTTGTTGTCTATCTTTTTTTTGCCGACGTATTTACGCTTTGCCAATTTTTCGGCAACCGCTTCGTCTGCGGGAAGAAAATGCACGTCTCTGCCGTTCAGAAAAATTGCTTCCGCTTTTCCGCTGACTTCGGTAAACACTCCGCGTTTGGTCATCGTGTTGTATTCAAGCTCACTGCCTCTGTAAGTGCTTTTGTCGTTGACAACAATGACTTCATTGTCTGCGTCCGACAGGGCATGGACAATGTAAGTATTCGAGTCGTACTCAACGTATGGGGCACGAATCGTTGTCAGCTGGTTTCGGGCATAGACGTTGCCTCTGGCAACGGCGATTCCGCTTTTCTGGTCGTAGCTTACGTAATCGGCGTCAAGCAATACTTCCTGGGATTTTTTATACGGTTTTACCTCTATCCCTTCATATTCCGCATTATCACCCGTGTTTTGAACAACGACAGGATCCTTGTCGAGAGGTTTCTTTTCTTCCTGCTCTTCAAAAAGTTCCTTCTCTGCGTACAGATTTTCTTCAACACCATTGCCAAAACCCGAGTTAATCATGTCCGAATTGCTGTTTATGTAGAAATCATCTCCGGCAGACACAACACGCACCAATGCAAACAGCAGGATAAAAGCAGTCAGACAAATTATTTTTTTGCATTTCTTTACCATGATATTTTGCCCCCGCCTTTTACCTGACAATCTCCGCTTACTGAATTGAAGGAACCGCTTTCACCTGTCAGTATCGTCTCCTGATCGGTAAGAAAAAGTTTTCCGCTGAAAATCCATACGTCATTTTTTTCATTGTAATCAGCAATTCCGGTTGTCATATCATAAGTTTTGTCACCCGAAGTCATTGTTCCCTTTGCGTTTTCAAGCTTAAGATTGCCGTTATCCCTGCTGAAAATTCCTTTTTTGGCATATACGCGGCTTTCAGTACCGTCATTTTCATTTATGATAACGTCCAAATTATCGCCGTACAGTACGTTGTCCTTTGTTTCCACCCTGGGAGATTTTAATCTCCATCTGCGGTTGTTAATCACCCTGTCAAGTTTTACATCATGTATAACAACGTCAGGCAGTTTTTCAATTTTCGTCGTCAAGTCAAGGCGGAAATCACGATACAGATAACCTCCGCAGACAACAGCAGCCAGGAGCAGAAATATTATTCTGCTCCGCCTGCTGAACAATACATTGAAAATTTTTCTGACGTCTGCGGTCATTGGGCGTTTTTACTGCTGTACAGGTTTTTCTGCGGGCTGTGTCGCGCCGCTGCCCTGCGGCGACGGCTGATTTTCGTTCATTGAAGCGTAGTTTGAGATGGAGGAAGGTATTTTGTAGCCCTTTACCTCTGCCGCTTCCGCCGTTTCCACGTAGAATATTGTTCCCTCTTTCAGCTGTTTATCGTTCCCGCGGATAAAAGCGCCTGTTACCAAACCAACAGGACCAAGTATAACCGCCCCTGCAAAACTTGCGCCGACTGCCCCTATGGTTGTCCCTTCTACGCTTGCCGCTTTTTTGGCAAAATCGCCTATACCTACAGGTATCTGTTTCGGCTGGATTGTCTCAAGCAGATCAAATTTCATTTCTATTTCGGAACCGCGTCCGAAGCTGCGCGGCGCCTTTACCTTCGTAATGGTCGCAAGAAGTCTGCTGCCTGCCGGAGCTACAATTATGTCGTCCTGTTTTATTTCGTTCAGAAGACCAAGCACAACTTTATCGCCCGGCTTGCACGTACGCACGGTAAGAGTTTTAAGCAGCTGCGCCTTTACGACGGTTCCTGCCGGAAGCGTTGCCTGCGTATAGCTTGTATTTTCAGGCAGTATTTTACCGAGTATTTTTTCAGCGCGGGAGGCGATAGGACCTTCCGTAGTGGCGCCGTCTATAACAATTTCCACTGTATCCAGACGGCGTGAAAGTCCTGCTTCAGGCATTATTTTTTTTGTTGTTCCCCATTCGGAAATGGCAACCTTGTAAAGCAGCGACGGGGAACTTTCGGATCCATCTTCAAGGAATCTGAGCAGGGCGGTCTGGCGCTCTGTAAGACTGCCCGGAAGCTCGCGCCCGAAAACGTCTTTTTCCAGACGGCACAGTCTGGGCAGCAAAGCGCCTGACTGCGCCTGCGCGTAGACTATTGTTTCGCAGCGCTCAAGAACCTGAAAGAGCGCAGCCCCGGGTTCGTTGACCTTCATCTTTTCGGCAAGCGCGGCAGCTTCTTTTGCCTCAGCTTCTGCTTTTGCTTTTTCAGCCGCTTCCTGCTCGGCAGGGTCATCTGAAGGAACGGGATTTGTTACTGTCTGTTCTGCAGTTTTCTCGGCGGGTTTCGCCGCCGCAGCCTGATCGGCAAATGCGGCTGACGTGCAGGAAAGGCAGAACAATGCGATTAAAAGAGCCGTGACAAACTTTTTCATTTTCAAATTCCTCCCTTGTGTCAGTAGTTTAGTTCTGTTTGTTTTCAGCAGCTTTTTTGAGCTGAACAGTTGTTCTGATAAAATCTTCAAAAAGCGGATGCGGTTTTACAGGTCTTGACAAAAATTCAGGCTGGAACTGAACGCCTATCATCCAGGGGTGCTCCGGAATTTCCAAAATCTCCACCTGATTGGCTGACGGGCAGCGTCCTGCAATTTTCAGTCCCGCTTTCTCAAGCTGTTCCGCATATTCGTTGTTGAATTCATAGTGTCTGCTGTGACGCTCATCGACACTTTCAGCATTATAGACAGCGGCAGCTTTCGTTCCGGGAATCAGTTTGCATTTATAAGCTCCTATACGCGGTGCGCTGCCTTCCGCTACGCTGCATATTACAGGGGTATCCGTGTTTTTATTAAATTCGGTGCTGTCTGCATTAACAAGACCAAGAACATCGCGTGCAAACTCAACTGCCATTGCCTGCATTCCAAGGCAGGTGCCAAAATACGGAATTCCTTTTTCGCGTGCGTATTTCGCGGTTTTTATTTCCCCATTAAGATTTTTATGTTCTGCGCCGCCGGGAACAAAAATTGCATCAGCCCCGCTGAGCATTTCTTCTGCCGAACAGGTTTCAAGTTTTTCGACCTCAACCGGCTTAATGTTGACCTTTACGTCATTTGCAACACCTGCGTGCAGCAGTGCTTCATTAACACTGAGGTACGCATCCTTGATGTCTGCATATTTTCCGACCAGCGCAACTGTTACCTCGTCTTTTCTGTTATCATAGCGGGTAAGGAATTTTTCCCAGTCGCGCAGATCAGGTTCGCTGTCTGCCGGAAGTCCGAGTTTTCTGAGAATCGCCACGTCAAAACCCTGTTTGTGAAGTGTCGGCGGAATTCTGTATATGGTGTCGGCATCCTTTGCCTCAAAAACAAGTTTGGGATCCACACTGCAGAACAGTCCTATCTTATCTTTCATACCCTGATCAACGTCCTGCTGACAGCGGAGAACTATCACGTCCGGCTGAATGCCTATTCTTCTGAGCTCGTTGACGCTGTGCTGTGTCGGTTTTGTCTTAAGCTCTGCCGAAGCGGCGATATAAGGCACAAGCGTTACGTGGCAGTACACTATGTTCTCCCTGCCCACTCTTGCCGGAAGCTGACGTATCGCTTCAAGATACGGGAGTCCTTCTATGTCGCCGACCGTGCCGCCTATTTCAGCTATAACGATATCTTTTCCTTCTCCCGCGCGGACTATTCTGTCCTGAATTTCATTGGTGATGTGGGGAATAACCTGAACAGTACCTCCGCCATAGCCTCCGGCGCGCTCGCGCTGTATAACTGCGGAATAAACCTTGCCTGTCGTGCAGCTGTTAACGGCGGCAATAGGCTCTCCGATGAAGCGTTCGTAATGTCCGAGATCCAGGTCAGTTTCCGCCCCGTCCCACGTGACAAAAACCTCTCCGTGCTGAAACGGACTCATTGCGCCTGCATCGTAGTTGATGTACGGATCCATTTTGATGCTGCTCACTTTAAAACCGCGGCTCTTCATAAGAGTCCCCAGCGACGCGGCAGTTATTCCCTTTCCAAGAGAGGAAACAACCCCGCCTGTTACAAAAATGTACTTGGTCATGCTAAACACTCCTTTATACTGCAAATATATTGCAAAAATTTATTGGCATTTTTTGCGCTGCGGCATCGCCGCTCTTTATCTCAATCCGCGCATCGGATTCGTAGGCCGTCCTCCGCGCCTGATTTCAAAATGGCAGTGATTGCCGGTAGATCTGCCCGTACTTCCAACTCTTGCTATTATCTGCCCTCTGCTCACGGTTCTTCCGACGCCTACAAGCAGCGAACTGTTGTGCCCGTAAAGCGTGGAAACGCCGCCTCCGTGCTGAATAATTACAGTTTTACCGTAACCGCTCATCCAGCCCGCATGGGAAACGACTCCGCTTGCCGAGGCGACAACCGGAGTGCCGCGGGGAGCGCCGATGTCTATGCCCGCATGGAAAACAGACCTGCGCCGTCTGAACGGGCTTCTTCTGTAGCCGTACGAACTTGTAACCCGTCCGTGGCACGGCCAGCTGAAATGCCCGATGCTGCCGCCGGTTTCCGGCAATATTCTGCCGGCGAAACGCGAGCTTGATCGTGAACCTGACGAAAGCATATAGGTTTCAGGCTGTCTGCCTCCCGGAACAAAAATCTTTATTCCGGCACGCAGGCTGTTTCCTTTTATGCCGTTCGCGCGCATGATGGAAGCCGCGCTGCTTCCGTATCGCCTTGCAATGCTTGTAACCGTATCTTTTTTCTGCGCACGGACGTAAATTCCGTTCATCGTAGGTATTGTCAGCGTGTTGCCTGCGGCAAATCTTTTTCCGGCATTTGCCGACATCAGGGTTTCGGCTTTTATGCCGAAACGTCTGGCAATTTTGGCTGCTGTATCCCCGCGCTGTATAACGTACGCCAAAGGGTGCATCTTGTTCTTTTCCATCACAATGCGCTCAGCTTCAGCACGAATTTTCTGCACGTAATTGCGCGTAATTTCAATGTCCCAGTCAGAATCGGGGATAAAAAGCAGCGTTCCTTCCTTGACTGTTTCCGTATTCTCGGAAAAACAATTCGCCTTTCTCACGTCAGCAGGATTGGCGTTAAATTCCTTCGCTACGGAGGATATTGTATCATCTGGACCTGTAATGTATTCTCTCCAGTGAATATCTTCCGTCAGATTGTCCTTTTCCGCCTCTGAAATGGGACCATCATTATTCTGCAAAACATTGTACATTTTTATCTCGCCGCTGTCTGTATCGGGCAGACTGGGTATTTTTCCTATACCGAGCGGTGTTATTACTTCTTCTTCTATTTTTTCCGCGCTGCTGCCGACAACGTCGCTGATGTCCACAAGCCTGAATCCGCTGTCGCTTTCCTGCAAATTTGCAGGAAGCATTTCAAATTCGGAAATATAGTCTGTTCTCTTGACAGTAGCGTAACTGCTGAAATAAGCTATTGCAAAAACCGCCGTGAATGCAATAACCGCCATATACGTTACTATGGTCTTTCTGTTGCTCCGATTAAACTTCACTCTTTTTCCTCTAAAAGTTCTCCAGTCTGATTCGTTTTGCAGACACAGCAGAAATTATCCTGTCTATCTAATCCTTATCGTTGCCAAAAATTCCCTGTTGGTAACAGTTGCACGCAGACGCTCAAGTATAAGATTAAGCACCTCTGCTTCGTCCATGTTTGCGATTTTTCTTCTCAGCACGTTTATTCTCTGCAAATCTTCTTCCGAAACAAGAAGATCATCACGGCGCGTTGAAGATTTTGTAATATCCAAAGCAGGGAAAATGCGCTGTTCGGCTATCTTTCTGGACAGCTGAACCTCCATGTTGCCCGTGCCCTTGAATTCCTCGTAAATTACGTCGTCCATACGGCTGCCGGTTTCAACCAAAGTCGTACCTATAATCGTAAAACTTCCGCCGTTTTCAATATTTCTGGCTGCGCCGAAAAATTTCTTCGGGAAATACAGCGCGGCCGGATCCATACCTCCGGAAAGGGTGCGTCCCGACGGCTGGGCGACAAGGTTGGAAGCTCTTGCAAGCCTCGTAATTGAGTCAAGCAGAAGCACAATATCTTTGCCCGCTTCGGCAAGACGCTTGGCTTTTTCCAAAGCAAGCGAGGCAACCCTGATATGCTCCTCAGCCGGACGGTCAAAGGTTGACGCAATGACCTCTCCGCACACAGAACGCGTCATATCCGTAACCTCTTCGGGACGCTCGTCAATGAGCAGAACCATAAGGATAATTTCCGGATGATTTTTCGTAATTGCATTTGCTATATGCTTCAGCAGAGTTGTTTTTCCCGCTTTCGGCGGAGAGACTATCAAAGCGCGCTGGCCTTTGCCTATTGGGGCAAAAAGATCTACTATTCTTGTGTCTATCTTTCTGGATTCCGTTTCAAGTTTAAGCTTCTGATTGGGGAATACAGGCGTCAGTTTTTCAAAAACCGGGCGCTGCTTTGCCAAATCCGGATCCATACAGCTGACGTTTTCAACACGCAAAATAGCCGCAAACTGTTCACCCTCGCGCGGCGGTCTTACAACTCCCCACACCAAATCTCCGTTGCGAAGCCCCAAACGGCGTATCTGCGAAGCTGAAACGTATATATCGTCGCTGCCCGGAAGAAGCCCTGTCGAACGAAGGAAGCCAAAACCCGCACCGTTTTCCGAAGTTCTTATTTCAAGAGTACCTCCTCCGAAACCGTAGCCCATGGACAGCGCCTGCTTGCGCAGAATTTCCAAAATCAGATTGTCATAACGCAGATTCTCGTATTCAGGCACCTTGAAACGTACTGCAAGCTTGTACAGCTCTGCAACAGACAGCTTCGCAAGGTCGCTGAAACTGAATTCAGGCTGCGAATGCTGCTGCGAAACATTATCCGGCTGTTTTGCTTCAACACGCTGCCCTGCGCCGCCGTTTTCATCAGCGGTTTCATTGACAGCCACGGAGGCTTTCGGTTTAATTTCTGACACAGTTATGCCGCCTTCCGTTTTTTCAACTGTCTTCGGCGGACGCCCGCGCTTTCTGGGAGCCGTCTGTTCGGTCTCGGCAGCAGACTGAACAGGCTTTTTCTGCTGGGTGTCTGCGGCATTTTCAAAATCAGCCTTGCGCGGACGCCCGCGCTTTTTCTTAACGCCTGCCGCCTCTTCGGTGTTTTCTGCTGTTATTTTTGTTCTTGGCAACATGAACCCCTCCGGATTTGTGTTTGTTTTTTACAAATTTTGTTTTGTTTCCGGCATCTGCTTTACGCCCGGCATTGATTTTATTTTTGTTTTGCTCATTGATTTTGCGCTTCACCGCAGCCGCATTTTTCGTATCCGTTTCAGCTTCGTCCGCATCAATAATTTCAAAACTATCAGGAACAGCCTTCCATGCTTTTGTCGCATTTGAAATAACCACTCTGTACTTCCCTGCCGGCAAAGGACTTCCATCGTCCTTTACGAGATAAAACGCTCGTACCCCCTGTTTCGGCGCGAGGGCAACCTGCTGCCTGATTATTTCTTCCTTATCTTTGTAACAGGTGATTTTTATCTTGTCGTCTTTTCCCGCATGGTCATACTCAAACCAAATACACAACTGGTTCTGTCCGTAATTTAATTTGCCGCTGACGGGAGCCGGTATACTTGAGGGCTCAATTTCGCTGCACACAAACACCTTGGAAACATTAAGGGAGCCGACGTAACCGCCGACTTTGTTTAAGCTCCACAAAACGGAGACCAACAAAATCAAAATCACAACTATCAGGAAAAATGAAACTTTTTGCCGCGTACTCCAGCTCATAGGACCACCATTTGGTTGTGTTAAATCACTCAACGCCGATATTATAGCAGAAATCAGCCGATTTCCAAAGACAAAGCGTCAATTATATCGTCAAATTCATCAGAATTTTTCCTCCGCACTGACCTGCACCAGAAATATGCGGCGGCAACCTTTCCTCCCGCCTGCCGCACAGCTTCTCCGGCGCTTCGCACGGTGCTTCCGGTAGTGTACACGTCGTCAACCAGCAGCACTTTTTTGCCGAACAGGGGACGGCATTTGATCGCAGACTTAGGAAGAGCCTTGCGTTCTCCGGCTTTCTTTTCAACCTGCCTGCCGAAATCATCCGACCAGAAAAGCATGTCTGACACAGGAATATTCTGCACCTCGGAAATCCCCTGCGCAAGCAGTTCTGTCTGATTAAAAGCTCTGCTGCTGTTGATATGCAGAGGCACGGGAAGAATAATCTCCGCTCCCGTTTTCTCAAAAAGCCTGCCCATAAGTCTTCCCATGGGAATACCCAGCGAACGGCTGTTGCGGTATTTCAGATTAAGCAGAAATTCCTTTGCGTAACCGTCATAGGCAGACGCAAAATAGCAGGGAAAAGCATTTTTGCACAAAGATGCCGTCCACAAACCTCCGCAGACACTACAAAACGGAGAAAAACTGCCGACCGCCTGCTCAAGACACTCATCGCAAAACGCGGCGCCAAGTCTGCCGCATACAGGACAATGCTGCGGGAAAAGAAAGTGCTGCAAAAGAGACAGAATATTACCCGTGAACCGCATATAGCAATTATACAGGAAAAAACTTAAAAAATCATATTTTTTTAACAAACCAGGTAGAACATATAACGGTACACAGAAACTGCCCGAGGGAGCCTCCGGTAGCAAGATAAACTTTCTCTATATTTTACAGTTACACATCCGTATCTTTCTTGTCTTTAAAGTAAAACACAAGTTCCGATGGTTGTATTCCATATACAGAAAAAACATCGTTTAGCATTGTAACTTTTCTAGTGGTAGAAATATTCTTTTCGATAAAGATACCTGTCTCTATTTCTTCAGGTTCCCTAAATTTGCTTTTGTCAACGCTGATCCACGCACCAAATTCCTGACTGTTTGCACTTGCAATTCTCGTTAATATTGAACTATCTAGAAAATAAAGTTCCTTAAGCACAGTTTTATACATGCTAATCCAGTTCATGCCTGAACCCTCATGCATTTCATCCATAAAACTAAATTTTGACAATTCTCTTCCCGTCAAATTACTAGAAGTATCAAGTGCACAATGTTCAAGTTCAATTTCAGTTGGTTTAAACGATGTTACGGGCATAGGCCATATTTTTAATGCTTGCTGTTTTAATTCTATGTTTCTACTCTCTAATTCTTTCAATCCCCATACATCATTTTTAGCAATTGAAACAATTTTTTGGTTCATTCTAAGCCCACTTTCAGCAAAACCATTCTCTACAGTCTTTTTGACTTTATATAACTTGTTGCTATATTTGCTATTATAGGCAGTCAATGTTAGATTTGCAATTCTATGTAACCACGTATCATAGACCCTTTGCCACCCCTCACCCAATTCCTTCTGCCACTCAGGTGTAATTTTCTGAGGCATTATATGCTCTATGGTGTACTCGCCATCATCAAGTTTTTTGTATACGTCTTTTGTTTCCCTAGTACCAAAATTTTCTAGACGTTCCAACAAATAGTTCTTCGCTTTTTGTGCCCCAGTATATACTTGATTGGTTTCAAATGCTTCGAGGAATTCTATGTCATTTGGACAACGTCCACCTTCACGTTTTGACAACAAAACATACTTAACCTTATCCACATAATTATCAGTTGTGCCATTGCAACGCACCACATCTTTATGTAGTGTTAAGAAGATTTTGTTTAGAGCATTAGTTGGCACATGACACGCAGTTCTACGATAATAGTATGTTTCAATAACATTAAAAATCTCTTTGAGATTCTCCGTTGTCATTTCAACTTCATTTTGTTCATGCATACGTAGTATTTCCAAGAAAAATGGTCTAGCAACCGTCGTTTCCAAGCGATTAAGTCGATACAGGCACATATTAAGTAGTGAGTCCCCAACTTCGCTAGTCAATAACTTTTGATACAATTTAGAGTAAAAGAGCATATCTGCAAGTTGTTCTTCAAGCGACATTGTATTATCAGCTGTAAAATTCTTAAATTCTTTGTATATTGCACTAAATTTCGGAGTTGCACCTTGTTTTACACTAAGATAGTCACGCACAAACATATCTATTTCAGAGCCTGTATTTTGCTCTATCTTTCGCCAGTATTTGTTATAAAAAACTTCTTGTCTCTTTTTATCCAATCCCATAAGCACAAAATTGCGAATTTTGTCACTTTCACTTAACGCAACACCCGTCGAGTTAAGGCTCTCAAATATCAGTTGCGGATTGTCATCACCATTTAGGGTTATTTTTATAATCTCTAATTTTTTTATCGCATCAAACAAATCATCAACTGTACCCCCATCAATTGAATTCACAAAGTCGAGTATTCTACCACAAAAATATTTATAGTTAGCAATAACAGGTGAACTATAAACTTTATCACTATCGTTATCAAAAAGCGATTTATATGCATCTTCGTCTCCCATTACGGGCTTTAATTTCATACGATAGTTGTCATTTTCAGCATATTCATCAATAAGATACGTTGTATATATCATTTCTTTTAGATTATTTTTGGCTGATTTTATTTTGTTGTCGCTAAGTAAATGATACATAGCAAGAAAGAGTAACGACACGGTAGTTAAGCGTTGTTGCCCGTCAATGATTAAAAATTCTTCACCTGATTCATCACATACAGACACTATGCTACCAAAGAAATGCGAGACGCGATTATTTTTAATAACCTTTATTAAATCATCGAATAATTCTTTACAGTTTTCAATACTCCACTCATAGTTACGTTGGTATACAGGAATTACAAAACGACTTGAACCTTTCATATATTGCACAAG
This sequence comes from Candidatus Equadaptatus faecalis, assembly GCA_018065065.1. NCBI lineage: Bacteria > Thermotogati > Synergistota > Synergistia > Synergistales > Synergistaceae > Candidatus Equadaptatus > Candidatus Equadaptatus faecalis. The sequence goes on from JAGHTZ010000027.1 coordinate 19,901, forward strand.
CTTGTTTGATGTACCATCCATTGAGTCCATCTCCTTAATTCTCCACTACACCCTAATTAGTTATTTACTCATAAAGCAGTAACATTGTCAATAATATTCTTATATCTCTAACCTATTTACATTTTACAAATATTTCTAACTATGCTTGATATCATAATTTATTTAAGTGTGCCACCCAGTATGCTTCAATTATTCTACAATCAGACGGACACTTATGTGTCCGTCTGATTGTACTAAAATATTTTTTTTAGGACAATTTCTTCCGGTCTGCCCTGCATTGCAATCTGTCCGCTTGCTATTGCGCTTGGGTTTCCGCTTCTGTAGTAGTCCGCTTCGTAGCGCGGGAAAAGCTCCGCATTGTTTCCGGCAAATGCCGCCGTGCAACAGAGCAAAGCCGCACAAAACGCAATAGACGCCGCCCGCATAATTTTTCTTCTCATTTCAGATACCCCTTTCCGTTTCAGTCCTTCTGCCTTTTAAGCATAGCTCCTGTTTGTGGAGATTTTGTGTTAATTTGGAAAACATTTTTACATTACGCAAATTTTGTCCCGTTATTTTTTCCGTACGAACAAAAAACGGGCTGAAACAGCCCGTCCGTTGTATTTAATTTTCTGTCGCTTTTATTCCCCTGCGTTTATTCTTTCTGCAATGCTCACAGCTTCTTCGTCAAAGAGGCAGAGGCACACTTCGCACTCTTGTCCGTACGGCGTCAAAAGAAATGCTTTTATTTCAGAAGCCGCGATTCTGATTGCTTCTTCTTTCGGATAACCGTACACGCCGGCTGAAATCAGCGGAAAGGCGACAGATTTGCAGCCAAGTTTTTCCGCCGCCGCAAGCGAATTTTTGTAGCAGGCGGCAAGCAGCTGCGCTTCGCCGTGTTTTCCGTCGCGATATATGGGACCTACCGTGTGTATTACGTATTTTGCAGGAAGGTCGTAGCCTTTTGTGGCTTTCGCTTCCCCTGTTTCGCAGCCGCCGAGCGTGCGGCATTCTTCAAGCAGTCCGCGCCCCGCCGCACGGTGTATTGCCCCGTCAACGCCCCCACCTCCGAGAAGCGTTTTGTTCGCGGCGTTGACGATTGCGTCAACTTTCAGCTTCGTTATATCCTGACGTTTTACGGTAAAAGACACCGGTTTCACCCCGAATTGCAGAGTATTTTATTTTGAACCAAGCAGATGAAGCAGCGGTTCAAATTTCACGCCGTACCAGTGCTGCGGGTCGTCCTGGGTGTTTTCTATGCAGGCAACCGTAAAATCCGCGGCAAGCCTTGCCGCTTCACAGGCGTTTCTGCCGTTCATAAAAAGCCCCACAAAGGCTGACGCGTACACGTCTCCCGTTCCGTGGCAGCCTTTGGATATTTTCTTGTGCTCGTAATAGTCCGTTTTTCCGTTTTCAAGAACAATAACTCCTGTTTTGTCAGGCGCATAGCCAACGCCTGTCAGTATCACGTTTTCGGCGCCGTTTTCTTTCATTGCTCCGAGCAGTTCCGATATATATTTTTCATCGTACTGTTCGCGGTATTCAATTCCTGTAAGGAAACACGCTTCTGTTATGTTCGGCAGGCAGTAGTCCGCGGCAAAGCACAGCTCTTTCATTGCTTCAACGTAGTTTTCGTCAAATGCGGGATAGAGTTTTCCGTTGTCAGCCATTGCAGGGTCAACAAAGCTTGCCCCGCCCTGCCTGAGCAGTCCGGCAATTATTGCTTTTACGTAGTCAATCTGCTTTGTGCTGCCGAGATAGCCAGTATAGATTGCATCAAATGTAATTTTTTCTTTTTCCCAGTGTTTGGCAATCGCAGGAATGTCGTCTGTCAAATCACGAAACGTATAGCCGCTGAAGCCTGCCGTGTGGGTGGAAAGCACCGCGGACGGCAGTATCGCCGTTTCAAGCCCGCAGGCTGAAAGTATCGGCAGCGCAACCGTGAGGGAGCACTGTCCCACGCAGGATATGTCCTGTATTGTGAGTATTCGTCTGTAAGTCATTTCCGTCACCTCTTGCTCAGGTTATTTTACATCAAATTTGAAAAATCAACTAAAAAAAATCCCCCGCTGCGAGGGATTTTTTAAGCCTATTTTTTACGCAAGTTTTTCTGCGGCTTTGGCGAGCTGCTCCGCCTTGTCCGTTTCTTCCCATTTGGGCAGAGGCAACAGGTCTGTCCTTCCCATGTGCCCGTAGGCGGCAAGTCTTCTGTACTGCGGTTTTCTGAGTTCAAGATTGCTGATTATCGCGGCCGGTCTGAAATCAAAATATTCGCGTACAAGGTCGTTTATCTTTTCGTCTGAAACTTTGCCTGTCCCGAACGTGTTGATATAGACTGAAACCGGACGTGCAACGCCTATTGCGTAGGCAACCTGCAGCTGGCATTTTGAAGCAATGCCCGACGCGACAACGTTTTTCGCGGCATAACGCGCCATGTACGCGCCCGAGCGGTCAACCTTTGTCGGGTCTTTGCCCGAGAATGCGCCGCCGCCGTGAGGGACTGCCCCGCCGTAGGTGTCAACGATTATTTTTCTTCCTGTTAGTCCGCAGTCGCCCTGAGGCCCTCCGATTACGAATTTGCCTGTCGGATTAACAAAGATTTTGGGTTCTTTTTCAACGTATTCCTCAGGTATTACAGGCTTAATAACGTGCTCAATTATGTCTGCGCGAATCTGTTCAAGCGGCGTCATTTCGTGATGCTGCGTGCTTATGACAACAGTGTCCACGCTGGCGGCTTTTCCGCCGATATATTCTATCGTAACCTGACTTTTTCCGTCCGGACGGAGATAGTTCAGCGTTTTGTTTTTCCTTACAAGCGCAAGACGCCTCGCAAGCCTGTGCGCAAGCGAAATCGGAAGCGGCATAAGTTCTTCTGTTTCATCGCAGGCATAGCCGACCATAAAGCCCTGATCACCCGCTCCAACCCTGTCAAATTCGTCTCCTGCAAATTCCTGTGCATTGTTGACCCCCTGCGCGATATCAGGCGACTGTTCGTCAATTGCCGTAAGTATGGCGCAGGTCTCGGCGTCAAACCCGTATTTTGCGCGGGTATAGCCGATTTCCCTTATCGTTTTCCTCGCTATTGCAGGTATGTCGACGTAGCATTTTGTAGTGATTTCTCCCGCCACCTGAACGAACCCCGTACTGACAAGAGTTTCGCATGCAACTCTTCCCATCGGATCGTCCGTTAAAATAGCGTCAAGAACTGCGTCGGATATCTGATCTGCGAGTTTGTCCGGATGTCCTTCCGTCACTGATTCAGACGAAATGAGATACCTTTCTTTGCTCATATCAAACACCTCCGTTTGTATTTACAATGCGGACTGCGCCGCAAAGTTCCTAATTTAATCGTCTATTGAGGGAAAACTCTTTTTAAGCGGCACCGGCATTTCGTTCCAATTGCTGCGCGACGCAAAGCCAAGCCCTGCAACTATGTCCCTCAGACTTCCGCAGCGCACGGTTCCGCTCTCAACTATCTCTACGGACTGCCCCGTACCGCAGACAGGGCAGCACCAGTATGCTCTGGTAACCCCGTTTTCGTTTGCAATACTGCTTATAACCTTTATTTCGCCGCATTTGTGGCAGGCAACAATGTACATTTAAAACACCCTGATTCAGAAAATTTTCTTATTTTACGCTGAGCGTGAGGGTAACAGGCCCCTCCGTATAAATATCTCTCGTAGTTCTCATTTCAAGAGTGCACGGCGTCTGCTCATCTTTAATTTTTTTCGAAGAATTGGAAAGCTCTGCCGATTCCACGCTTCCTACGTTTCCGGAAATAGGATCCCTCAATATTCCGTCGCGCACTGCTTTCTGGTTTACGGAGCGCAGCGCGTTGTAAATTTTTGTGTCAATCTCGGCGCGCGTTTCCGTGCCGCTGAATTTAACCTTTGAAAGCAGTTCTCCCTTTTTGTATATCTGTTTTGTGCTGTAGACGCTGGCCTCGGTGGCTACAGGCTCGCCGTAGACAGCGTTTGAAACCGCCGCAAGCCGTACAAGATACCGGCCTTTTGAATTTTTAAGTTCTTTGCGCACGCGATCTTCAGATTCCCTGCTGATTTCCGGTTCAGGTATGGTTGAAACGTCCTGTTTAAACCGCTGCGCAAGCATTTCCCTGCACTGTGCCGCAAGCAGAAGCATAAGTTCGTCTATCTTGGCATCAGTAAGCTGCTTGGCGTCCTCTACAACGCCCTGCGCCAGAATTTCGCCCGAAAACGCCGCAATTCTGTCTTCGCGCAGACGCCGCACGTTGGATTTTAATTTGTCCGCTTCGCCGCGGAGCGATTTAACGTTTGTCTTCAGCTCTGCAAGCTCTGACGAAAGCAGTTTCTGTTCGGCTGCCGCTTTGTCCCTTGCTTTTTCAAGCTGCTCCCGAGTTTTTTCAAGCTCTTCAAGCTTTTTGTTGGCGTTATTAAGCTTTGCCGTTCCCTGAGCAAGCTCCATTTCAACCGCCGTCAGTTTGTCTCTTTTCTGCTGAAGCTCACCCTGATTCTGGAAAAGCTGATATTCCATTGCGGACAAATCATCGCGGTTTGTTTTCAATTCCGCGGTAAGATTCAAAATCTGATTTTTAACGTATTGCATGTTAAAAATTGCCGTACGGACGGATTCGCTCGCGGTCGCGCTGACAAACAGCGTGGCGAAAGCAATCCCGACGCCGGTAAGCACAGAAATCAAACGCGTTGTGTATTTTGGCCGGAGATTGAATATTGTGATTCTCTTTTTCCCGACCTTCATGCCGATAATATCCCCAAACCAAGCAACAACCGCGCTGACTGTCAGCAGCGTCAAAATCAGGCTCCAGTTAAGCTCGCTTAAAAGTTCGGACACCTTGGCACTTCCTTCAGATATTATGTGTATCTGTGCAGATTATATTACTACTTTTACAAGGTTACCGCAAGATACGCGATATATGCCGACAGCACAGCGATACCGTGTATTCTGCCTGATTTTTCCCTGCCGAGAAGCGGTATAAGCGCCAAAAGCAGAACCGCGAGACAGGCGGGAAAATCTATTTTCAAAATTATGTCCGATACAGGCAGTTTCCGTCCTGAAATTATTGAACATACGGGAAGTATCAGCGACAAATCAATTACGTTCGCGCCGACAATGTTACCCACCGAAAGCGCGGATTCCTTTTTGCGTATGGCGGTCAGGGTCGTGACAAGTTCGGGAAGAGACGTACCTATGGCTACAAAGGTAACGGCTATTATTCTCTCAGGCACGCCAAAGGCTTCCGCAAGCTTTGTGCCGCCGTTTATAAGCAGCTGCGAGCCTCCGACTATCATTATTATTCCGACAACAAACAGTATTATATTTTTTGCAATTTGATTTTGCGCCACTTGTTCTCCCGAATGCAGTGCTGCACTGCTTTGTTCCTTTGCCTGATGCAGATTAAGCAGCATAAAAACTGCAAACATAGCCGAGAGCATAATGCAAGACCAAACTGACAAATGACCTGACAGAGAACCGACAGGAAGAAGCGCCGCGCAGGCAATTAGGATAGCACATTGTGGCAGATAATCTCTGCGCGTTATAACCACCTTCATAAAAATAAACGCCAGTGCCATTATCAATCCGGTATTGGCAGTTACGGAACCTACGGCGTTGCCTATCGCCATGTCGATTTTTCCCTGCGCTGCCGCAAGACAGGAAACAATCATCTCGGGCATGGTCGTAGCCAGACTGACTATGGTGGCACCGATTATAAAAGTCGGGATTCCCGCCGCGTGCGCTATCCAGCTCGCCGCGTCAACAAAAACGTCCCCGCCTTTAATGACAAGAATAACGCCGAACGTGAAAATCAGTGCCGCAAACAAAATACCCATAAAAGCTTCACACCTTCCATAAATATAAAAAAAGAGACTCCCTGCTTATGCAGACAAGTCTCGTCGTTTAAGGCACAACCATGTGTACTCACAGAGATTGTTGACTGTGCCGCGCCGTGCGCTGACTACTCCCTAATCTGCCGAGAGTATGACACAACGCCGCACAAAAGTCAACAGCAGATAATGCTGCGTTATTTAACTATTTCTCCAGTGCTTTCGTCCACTATAAAAACTTTTTTGCATTTTGCGCAGCGATACCGCCAGCAGGTAGCGCTAACCTGCGACAATCTTCTGGCAAGTCTCAGACCGCAGAAAGGACAAACTTTCGCATCATCCATCATAATTCCTCCTAAGGTTCCAATCCGGCTGCTTTTTCGATTTCTTCTTTGGTGTAGAGCCTTCCGTTGTTCATTCCGGGACATCTCTTTGCATAAAAATCCCATTCTGCTTTGTTTTCAAGCATGGATTTCCAGAACGGAAACTGCGCACACTGTTTCGGGCGGACAGGATAAATTTTGCAGCGTCTTGTATTGGCGTCCTGAAATATGCAGTCGTAATTTCTTTCAGGCAGATCCTTAATGCTTTTATTGCCGCACATATCTTCCCTGAGGCAAAGCAGTGTCAGCTCCTCAACAGAAATTTTGAGATACTGTGCTATCTGCTGAATCTCTGCTTCGGAAACCCAAATATCACCCGGGTCTTTGCTGCAGCACGCTCCGCACTCTTTACAGGAAAAACGGAGACCTCCGTCGTAAAAACGCGGACTGTTCTCCGTCTGCAGTGTATCCGGCATATTATTTTCTTCTGCTGCCGCGCCGTGTCGTTGAATATACGGCTCCGCACTCTTTAAGCTTGTCAAGGGCGTCAAGCGCTATGCCCGTGCCCATAACAACACATTCGGAAGCGTCTTCGGCAACAGAGCAGGAAATTTCCGTTTCCTTTGTAATAAGCTCGGGAAGTCCTCTCAGGCAGGCTCCGCCGCCGGTAAGTATGATACCGTTCTCAATAACGTCCGAAGCAAGCTCCGGAGGTGTTTTTTCAAGTACCCGTTTAATTGCCGCTATAAGCTGGCCTATTGACTCCTCAATCGCGGCGGCAACGTCTGCGCTTGAAATTGTAAGCGGGCGGGGCAGACCGTGTATAAGGTCGCTGCCTCTGATCTCCATCGTCATATTTTCTTCGCCGGAACGCACGAAACAGGAACCTATCTGTTTTTTGACGTCTTCCGCGGTCTGTTCGCCTATTGCAAGGTTGTACTGGCGGCGTACATAGCGCATTATGGCTTCGTCAAACTTGTCGCCGCCGACTCGCAGCGACTCGCAGACGACAAGTCCGCCCAAAGAAGCAACAGCTATGTCCGAAGTTCCTCCGCCTATGTCAACCACCATGTTTCCGACAGGCTCGCCTATCGGAAGATGCGCGCCTATGGCAGCCGCCATGGGCTCTTCTATGAGGTACGCTTCCTTGGCGCCGACCTCAACCGCCGCCTCAAGAACGGCACGGCGCTCAACGTTCGTCGCGCCTGCGGGCACCCCCACCATTATGCGGTGGCGGACAACCCTCTCAAAGCCGGAGGTTACCTTGCGGACAAATTCGCGCATCATGACCTCGGTCATAGTATAGTCTGCAATAACACCGTCGCGAAGCGGACGGATTGCAACCACGTTGCCCGGGGTTCTTCCTATCATAATCTTGGCGTCATTGCCGACAGCGAGAATTCTCCCTGTATTCTGATCAAGCGCGACAACCGACGGCTCGCGCAGTACAATGCCTTTTCCTTTTATATATACGAGTACGGTAGCCGTTCCAAGGTCAATTCCTATGTCTCTGCTCCACAAAACGCTCAGCCTCCCTGCGTACTAGTCTGCTTATTGTACAACAAAAAACAGCTTTTGTTTAGCAAAATAGTTTTTTGCGGTAGTTCACTCTCCAAAAGAAAAGCCCGTTCGGAGGAAAAGTTCGTCCCCCGCTTTCCCTGTCCCCGTTTTCAAGCATTTCCTCTATCCATTCCGGCGGACGCTTTTTCTGCGCCACCAGCTCAAGATTGCCGAGCATAATCCTGATCATGTTCATGAGAAAAGCATTGCCCTTAACGTGCAGCCAGACAAGTCTGCCGCGTCGGCAAAGCTTTACCGAATGCAGCGTCCGGAGGGTATTTTCCGGCGTTTCGTTCTTTTTGCAGAAAGCACCGAAGTCATGTTCTCCTTCAAGATATCGGCACGCCTGCGCGGCAAGCTCCCAGTCGTAATTTCCCGCCTTAATATGGCTTACAAACGGCTCAAGGTGCGGATAAACCGCCCTGCCGTGCCACATAAAATAGACGTACTCACGGGAAACGGCGTCAAAGCGCGCATTAAAATTATCCGGCGCTTCCGCAACGCGCATAAACTGCACGCCCTGAGGCAGATTGGCATTAACGGCGAGCATGAGTTTGTCAGGTCTCCATGCCTCGTCAAGCTCAAAGCTGCACACCTGACCCTTTGCGTGCACTCCGGCGTCCGTTCTTCCTGCCCCCGTGATTTTTACGCCGCTGCCGTTCAGCAGGGACAATACTTTTTCTATTTTCTCCTGAACCGTTGAAAGCCCAGGCTGGCACTGCCAACCGCTGAACAATCCGCCGTTGTAGCTTACCTCCGCCGCAAAATTCATTGCGCACCTCCCGTGCAGTTCTTTAATCCCGCAATTATTATTGCAGACAACCGGCAAAAATTCCACCACCTAAAATCCGCTGCTTAGACAAATGCCGTAAACTGCGTGTGTTCAGCAGTCAAAATTAAAGGAGAGCAGATAATCTGCTCTCCGTGCGTTGTAAATTTTCTGTTCCCGTTTAGAGCATGTGGTTAATGATAAACAGCGCGGTAAGAACGTACATTATCCAGCTTATTTCTTTTGCCTTGCCGGTAAAGAGCTTAAGGAAGACAAAACTGCAGATACCGAATTCAATACCTGTGCTTATGCTGTACGCAAACGGCATCATAACCATTGCGAGAATTGCCGGAACAAAATCTGTCCAGTCCGAGAAATCCATTCTCTCAAGCCCCATAACCATGAAGATACCGACCATGATCAGGGCGGGAGCCGTCGCGCAGCCCGGAACCATGCTTACTATCGGGTTAAGGAAGGTTGCAAGAAGGAAGAGAATGCCGACCGTGACAGCCGTGAGACCTGTGCGTCCGCCCTGCTCGACGCCCGCCGCGGATTCGACAAACGTTGTGACCGTCGAGGTCCCGAGCACGGCGCCGCAAACCGTACCCACCGCGTCTGCCATGAGCGCGGGACCTGCTTTGGGAAGATGTCCCTTTTCGTCAAGCATGTCAACGCGGCTTGCGCAGCCGACAAGAGTTCCGACCGTATCAAAGAAATCTACGAAGAAGAAAGCAAATACTATTACCCAGAATTCCATCTTCTTAAGCATTGAGAAATCCATCTGCCAAAACGTCGGGGAAAGGCTCGGCGGCATTGCGACGATTTCCTTCGGAAGCTTTGTCACACCGAAAGGAATTCCGAGAAGCGTCACCGCAACGATTCCGATAAGAATGCTGCCCTTGACGCCCTTGTGCTGCAAAACAACCATAAGAATAAGTCCGGCAAGCGCAAGCATAAGAGGGATATTGCCCTTGAAAACTCCGAGACCGACAAGCGTTGCGGGGTTGTCTACGACAATTCCGGCGCCTCTGCACCCTATAAAGGCTATAAAGAGACCTATACCGGCTGAAATACCTATTTTAAGCGTATTCGGCAGCGAGTTGACAACCATCTGGCGTATGTTGGAAAGCGTGAGGAGTATAAAGATGATACCTTCAACAAAAACGGCCGTAAGGGCAATTTTCCATGATACACCCATCGTGAGACATACCGAATAGGTGAAATATGCGTTAAGCCCCATACTCGGAGCAAGCGCAAACGGATAGTTCGCAAGCGCAGCCATCAGGAAACAGCCGATAGCGGCGCCGAGACAGGTGGCAACAAGTACAGAGCCGAAAGGCATTCCGCTTTCGGAAAGTATTCCAGGGTTGACGACGATAATGTACGCCATCGCCATAAACGTTGTGAGACCGGCTATGATTTCGGTTTTCGCGTCAGTGCCGTTCTCTTTGAGCTTGAAAAGTTTCTCTAACATCAGTGCTTCTCCCCCTTAATTATGGTGTACACCACGGGTTAAATTTTAATAGGTTTGTTTTGCAGGTCAATACCTGACTTAAAACAGAAAATATACGCTATGTTAATTACATTTTTAGATGTTTTAAAAATATTTTCAGCCCCGTTTAAGCCGCCGCGGCGTAACCGCACGCCTCCGCAGTCCCGTATACAGACAAAGACAACAACGCTGCCATGCTCTGTCTGCCTAAATTTTCCTTACAAAAACTTCTTTAATTCAATATGTTGACGCCAACGCCCTTTAGAATTAAACTAATAGACAGTAAAAGTTAAGCAAAAGCACCCGCGCAACCGACGGACAAGCGGAGCACCGCAGAGAAGCCCGGGTACTGTTGAAGCCGACCGTCTGGGCACATTTCTGCACTACAGAAGTGTGCCCTTATTGTTTAAGGAGGATTTCAATGAAAAAAGTGGCAATCGTTATGGGTAGCGACAGCGACCTTCCCGTTCTTGAAAAAAGCGCCGCCGTTTTTAAAGAACTGGGAATACCTTACGAAGCACATATTTATTCCGCTCACAGAACACCTGACGAGGCGCATGATTTTGCCGCAAACGCGCGCAAAAACGGCTTCGGAGCAATCATCTGCGCCGCGGGAATGGCGGCTCATCTGGCGGGGGTCGTGGCGGCGAACACGACGCTTCCCGTTATAGGCATTCCGTGCAAATCAGCGGTTTTCGACGGAATGGACGCGCTTCTTGCGACAGTCCAGATGCCCTCGGGCATACCGGTGGCAACGGTCGCCGTGAACGGCGGGGCAAATGCCGCCCTGCTTGCGGCTGAAATTCTTGCCGTTGAGGACACTGAGCTTGCGGAAAAGCTTTCAGCTAAACGCGCCGCCGACAAGGCAAAGGTTCTCGCAAAAGACAGCAGTCTCAAACTGTAAGCAATTATTTATTATTCCATATAAAAGGGGAAATTAAAAATGAACAAAGTGTACTCCGGCAAAACAAAAGACGTATTCTCACTTGACAACGGGAACTATCTCCTCAAGTTCAAGGACGACTGCACGGGCAAAGACGGCGTTTTTGATCCGGGCGAAAATTCGGTTGGACTTAAAATCGACGGCGTCGGCGATGTCAATCTCCGCATGTCGATTTACTTCTTTGAAAAAATAAACGCGGCAGGCATTCGCACTCATTACGTAAGTGCAAATCTCGCCGACACAACAATGGAAGTTCTTCCCGCAAAAGTTTTCGGACACGGGCTTGAAGTCATCTGCCGTTACAAAGCGGTAGGCAGCTTCTTCCGCCGTTACGGCGAATACATCGAAGAAGGCGCGGATCTCCCCGCCTACGTTGAAACAACTTTCAAGGACGACGCAAAGGGTGATCCTCTTGTTACGAAAGACGCTCTCGTTGCTCTTAGCGTAATGTCAGAACGTCAGTACGACGACATTAAGGAAATGACTCAGAAAATAACGAAAATCGTAGCGGACGACCTTGCTGAAAAAGGTCTCGTACTCTACGATATCAAATTTGAATACGGCTACGACGCAGACGGAAACGTCATGCTTATTGACGAAATCGCATCAGGAAACATGCGCGTCTACAAAGACGGAAAATATATCGACCCTATGACGCTTTCAAAGCTTTTCTTCGCGTAGGCTGATGGGAGGCTTTTTCGGAGCGGTATCAAACCGCGACATTGTGTATGACGTATTTTTCGGGACGGACTACCACAGTCATCTCGGCACGAACAATGCCGGAATGGCTGTATGGGGAAAAGAAAAAGGCTTTCAACGGCAGATACACTCCATTTCCGACACACCGTTCCGCGCCAAATTCGAGCCTGACCTTGCAGACTTTGAGGGCAGCTGCGCGTTCGGCTGCATAAGCGACTCCGAGCCCCAGCCCCTGCTTGTGCGTTCGCATCTCGGAATCTACGCCCTGACCACGGTCGGTTTGGTAAATAATGCCGATGAGCTGATTGAGCAGTATTTCAGCGATCACGGGCACCAGTTCATGGCTATGAGTTCGGGAAAAGTGAACACCACCGAACTTGTCGCCGCTCTTATCAACACGCGCGACAATCTTGTTGACGGCATACGCCACGTTCAGGAAGCGGTGGACGGAAGCATGACGCTGCTGATAATAACCGATAAAGGCGAACTTATTGCGGCGCGCGACAAATTGGGCAGACTGCCTGTAATAATCGGCAGAAACGAGGACGGATACTGCGTCACGTTTGAATCCTTCGCCGCGGAAAAGGTCGGCTACGGCATAGAGCGCGAGCTTGGCCCGGCTGAAATTGTCAAACTTACACCCGACGAATTAACGGTTTTGTCCCCCGCAGGCAGCGACATGAAAATATGTGCTTTTCTGTGGACGTATTTCGGCTATCCGAATTCCAATTACGAGGGGAAGAACGTTGAAGTAATGCGCTACAGAAACGGCGAAATAATGGCGCGCAACGAACAAGAGGCGGGACTGCTTCCGGACGTTGACATCGTTGCGGGGGTGCCTGACTCCGGAATACCTCACGCAATAGGTTACGCGTACAAAAGCGGAAAGATCTTCGCACGGCCGTTTATAAAATACACGCCGTCCTGGCTGCGCTCCTTTATGCCCACAAAGCAGAAGACCCGTAATCAGGTAGCGAAAATGAAGCAGATACCCGTTCCGGAGCTTATTAAGGACAAAAAACTTCTGTTCGTGGACGATTCCATAGTGCGCGGCACACAGCTCCGCGAAACGTTAAGATTTCTTTACGAGGCAGGCGCAAAAGAGGTTCATCTGCGTTCTGCCTGCCCTCCGCTGATGTACAGCTGCAAATACATAAATTTCTCTCGCGGAAATTCGGAAATGGATCTGCTGGCGCGGCGCATAGTTCAGGAGCTTGAAGGCGATGAAGGGCACAAACACCTTGACGAATATGCTGACGGAAGCTGCGAACGCGGACGCTGTCTGCTTAAAACGATCTGCGAAAAACTCGGCTTTACGTCGCTTGAATATCAGTCGCTTGACGGAATGCTCGAAGCCATCGGGCTTGACAAAGACAAAGTGTGCACCTATTGCTGGACAGGAAAGGAATAGACCATGAGCAAATCATTCTCAGCGGCATACGCCGCTGCCGGCGTTGACATCGAAGCAGGCTACGAAGGCGTAAAACTTATGAAGAAGCACGTCGAACGTACCTTCATTCCCGGCGTTGTTTCCGACATCGGAGGCTTCGGGGGGCTTTTCGCGCCTCAGCTTTCGGGAATGAAAGAGCCGGTTCTTGTTTCGGGAACCGACGGTGTGGGCACCAAACAGCGCATTGCGCAGCTGCTCGGAAAGCACGATACGGTAGGTATCGACTGCGTTGCCATGTGCGTGAACGACATAGTATGCTGCGGCGCAAAACCGATTTTCTTCCTTGATTACATCGCCATCGGCAAAAACGAACCCGAAAAGGTCGCAGAGCTCGTTTCCGGCGTTGCGGAAGGCTGCGTTCAGGCAGGCTGCGCATTGATCGGCGGCGAAACAGCGGAACACCCGGGCACAATGCAGCCTGACGATTACGACCTTGCGGGCTTCTCCGTCGGAATAGTCGACAAAGAAAAGGTTCTTGACAAGAATAAAATGTGCGCGGGAGACGTCGTTATAGCGCTTCCTTCAAGCGGTATCCACTCAAACGGCTATTCGCTGGTGCGCAAAATTTTTGACGTTGAAAAAGCAGATCTCGGACAGCACTGCGATGATCTGGGCACAACACTCGGCGAAGCGCTGCTCACGCCGACAAAAATTTATGTGCAGCAATTGCTCGCGGCAATCGAAGTTTCCGACGTCCACGGCGTAAGCCACATAACGGGCGGCGGTTTTTACGAAAACATACCTCGCTGCATACCAAACGGTCTCGGCGCAAAAATTGAGAAAGCGGCGATAAAGACACCCGCGATTTTCAAGCTTCTGCAGAGCAAAGGAAACGTTGACGAACGCGACATGTTCAACACCTACAATATGGGCGTGGGAATGAGCCTCGTCGTGTCGCGGGATACGGCGGACAAAGCTCTCGACGCTTTGAGAGCGGCGGGAGAAAATGCGTACGTCATCGGCGAAATTGAAAAATCGGAGGAGAAGATAACAATATGTTAAACGACATAGTAAGCGGAATTATTTCCGGCATATTAATCTCCCTCGGAGGCGGTGTTTTTCTCGCGTGCGAAAACAAAATCGCCGGTTCAGTCTTCTTCGCCGTTGCCCTGCTCTGCATCTGCATGCTCGGCTATTATCTTTACACGGGCAAAATCTGCTTCATGCTTGAAAAGCATGACAAAGCCGCATGGCAGCTCCTTATACTCTGCATAATAGGCAACGCGGCAGGCACCTTCGTCTGCGGCAGACTGCTTGCTTACGCGGTTCCGAACATGCAGGCAGCGGCCTCCGCTATCTGCGCGGCAAAGCTTAACCAGCTTCCGCTTCAGACCGTAATACGCGGGGCGTTCTGCGGAATACTCATATATCTTGCGGTAATAATTTTCAGACAGAACAGAAACATTTCCGGCATAGTCTACTGCATACCGGTATTTATTCTCAGCGGCTACGAACACTCGATAGCCGATATGTTCTATTTTGCGGCGGCAGGGAGTTTTGGCGCTCCGTCGCTGATTTTCATTCTGCTCGTGGTATTGGGCAACAGCATAGGCGGACTGCTTATTCCGTTCCTCAACCTCGCGCTTAAGGAGAAATAGAATGAAAACAAAAATAGCGGTGCTCGTATCCGGCGGCGGAACAAATTTACAGGCTCTGCTTGACGCGGAAAAGGCGGGAAAAATCCCGAGCGGCGAAATTGCGCTCGTGGTCTCCAACAATTCCAAAGCCTTCGCTCTCGAACGCGCCGCAAAGGCGGGCGTCAGGGCGCTCTGCATAACGAAAAAGGACTGCGGCGGACAGGAACAATTTGAGGAAAAGCTTGCGGAAACGCTTGAAGAACACGGTATAGGTCTGATTATTCTCGCGGGCTTTATGTCCATACTCGGAGAAAAGTTCACGCGCCGCTTTGAAAACAGGATAATCAACGTGCACCCCGCGCTTATTCCCTCGTTCTGCGGAAAAGGCTATTACGGGCTTAAGGTTCACGAAGAGGCTCTGAAATACGGCGTAAAAGTAACCGGCGCAACGGTGCATTTCGTGAACGAAATTCCGGACGGCGGAAAAATAATTCTGCAGAAAGCGGTTGAAATCGAAGAAGGCGACACGCCGGAAATTCTGCAGAAACGCGTTATGGAGCAGGCTGAATGGATACTTCTGCCTCAGGCTGCCGAAATAGTTTCAAAACAGCTGGCGGGGAAAAACGCGTGAGACGCAGGGACAGGGAAGTAACCGACAGAGCGTGGATTGACGAAGTTGTCCGCGAAGCGGAATATATGACGCTTGCCCTGTCGGCGCCTGACGGTAGCCCCTACGCCGTGCCGGTGAATCACGTCTTTGACGGCGAAAATCTTTATTTTCACTGCGCGAAAGAGGGCTTGAAGCTCGACTGCATAAAAAACAGCCCGCGCGTCGCGTTCAACACGGTAGCTCAGGCTGAATACTATCAGAATCCGGAAAACAGAGTGTACACCACTCACTACAAATCGGTTTCAGGCTGGGGAACGGCGGAAATTCTGACGGACACGGCTGAAAAAATAAAAGCGCTTGAGCTTGTACGGAACAAATTTATCAGGGGAGCTTACACCGTGAACGAAACGATTGCCGATTCTGTGTGCATAGTTAAAATTCACGTTGAAGAAATTTACGGCAAGAAAAACGACAAAACGTAGCAAAGCACGTTCCAGTCGGTTTTAATTTTCTAATTTTCAATACAGAAAGGCGAGGATGCACAAATGAAAAATCTGCTTGAAATGCTCAGAAACAATCCTTATCCGGGACGCGGGATAGTTGTAGGCAAAAACCGCGTTTATTATTTCATCATGGGCCGTTCCGTGAACAGCCGCAACAGAATTTTTTCGCTCACCGAGGACGGAATCCGCACGGAAGCTTTTGACGCAGGCAAAATGCAGGATCCGAGCCTGATCATCTACCACCCCGTCCGCAAAACGGAAGAAGGCCTTATCGTAACAAACGGCAATCAGACCGACACAATCCGCGACCACGGCTTTATCGGCGGCTGTATGCAGCGCGAATACGAGCCTGACGAACCCAACTTTACGCCGAGAATTTCCGCAATGCTCTACGACGACGGAAGCTTTGACATTTCAATTCTGAAACATCTCGACGGACGCTGCCTGCGCGAATTTTTCAGCTACGAAGGCTGCGACGAGGGAAAAGGCTATTTCATCAGCACCTATCAGGGCGACGGAAGTCCGCTTCCGAGCTTCGCGGGAGAGCCGGTGGAAGTTGAAATGCCTGAGCCTGACGAGCTTTGGGCGGCGCTCAACGAAGACAACAAGGTTTCGCTTTACACGAGCGTCAGCGGCGAAGTAAAACTTTACAATAAAAATCTGGGGGACTAAGACTATGAAAGAATTTGAACTTAAATACGGCTGCAACCCTAATCAGAAACCCGCGAAAATTTTTATGAGAGACGGTTCGGAGCTGCCTGTCACGGTGCTCAACGGACGCCCCGGCTTCATCAACCTTCTTGACGCCTTTAATTCATGGCAGCTTGTAAAGGAGCTTAAAGAGGCAACGGGACTTCCCTCTGCCGCGAGCTTCAAGCACGTTTCGCCGGCAGGCGCCGCCGTCGGTCTTCCGCTCAGCGATACAGACAAAAAAATCTACTTCGTGGAATCGGGAAAAGAACTCAGCCCCGTTGCCTGCGCATACATCAGGGCAAGAGGCGCTGACAGGCTCTGCTCATACGGCGACTGGGCGGCGCTCAGCGACACCTGCGACGCGGACACGGCAGAATATCTCAAGGCGGAAGTTTCAGACGGAATAATCGCGCCGGATTACACGCCGGAAGCGCTTGAAATTCTGAAAACGAAGAAAAAAGGCAACTACAACGTCGTTAAAATCGATTCCGCCTACGTTCCCGCGCTTCAGGAATACAAGGACGTATTCGGCGTCACCTTTGAACAGGGTCACAACAATTTCAAAATTGACGAAACTCTGCTCGAAAACATCGTAACAAAAAACAAAGAGCTTACGAAACAGGCAAAAATCGACCTCATCGTTTCACTCATCACGCTTAAATACACTCAGTCAAACTCTGTCTGCTACGTCAAGGACGGGCAGGCAATCGGCGTCGGCGCCGGACAGCAGAGCAGAATCCACTGCACAAGACTCGCCGGAAGCAAAGCCGACAACTGGTATCTGCGCCAGAGCCCGAAGGTTCTTTCGCTTCAGTTTGTCGAGGGCATCAAACGCCCCGAACGCGACAACGCCATTGACGTCTATATCTCGGACGAATACGAGGACGTGCTTGCCGAAGGCACTTGGCAGAAAATTTTCAAGGTAAAACCGGAAATCTTCACCGCGGAAGAAAAGAAAGCATGGATTGCAACGCAGAGCGGCGTAACGGTCGGCAGCGACGCGTTCTTCCCGTTCGGTGACAACATTGAGCGCGCAAGAAAATCGGGCGTTCAGTACGTTGCGGAACCGGGCGGCTCAATCCGCGACGACAACGTAATCGAAACGGCGGACAAATACAACATGGTTCTTGCCTTCACGGGCATGCGCCTCTTCCACCACTAAGGACAGCCTCTTATGAAGCTCCTCGTTGTAGGCGGAGGCGGAAGGGAACACGCCATAATAAAAAAGCTGAAAGAAAATCCGGCGGTTGAAGAAATTTTTGCACTGCCTGGCAACGGCGGCATCGCAGACGATGCTGTCTGCGTTGATATCGGCGCGAAAGACATTGCCGGCATCGCAAAATTCGCGAAAGAAAACAGCATAGACTACGCCGTCGTGGCGCCTGACGACCCTCTTGTCCTCGGCTGCGTTGACAAGCTTGAAGAACAGGGCATTCCCTGCTTCGGGCCGCGTGCAGACGCCGCGATTATTGAAGGCAGCAAGGTTTTTTCCAAAAATCTTATGAAAAAATACAACATACCGACAGCTGCCTACGAAGTGTTTCGGGATATGAACGCCGCGCTTGCCTATATCGAAACGGCGCCGGTGCCGACGGTTATCAAGGCGGACGGGCTTGCTCTCGGCAAAGGCGTAATCATTGCGCAGACAAGAGACGAAGCCAAAGCGGCTGTGCTTGAAATCATGCAGGACAAAAAATTCGGTGCAAGCGGCGATCAGATTGTTGTCGAAGAATTTCTTGAAGGGCCGGAGGTTTCCGTACTTTCTTTCACGGACGGCAAAACCGTGGTGCCCATGATTTCCTCAATGGACCACAAACGCGCGGGGGACAACGACACCGGCTTAAACACCGGAGGCATGGGAACCGTAGCACCGAACCCGTATTACACAAAGGAAATAGCGGACGTCTGCATGGAAAAAATTTTCCTGCCTACAATAAACGCGATGAACGCGGAAGGCCGCACCTTCAAGGGCTGTCTCTATTTCGGGCTTATGCTTACGAAAGACGGCCCCAAGGTCATTGAGTACAACTGCCGTTTCGGCGACCCTGAAACGCAGGTTGTCCTTCCCCTGCTCGAAAGCGACCTGCTCACGGTAATGAAAGCCGTAACCGAAGAAAAGCTTTCGGAAACTGAGGTGCGCTTCAGCAAAAATCACGCCTGCTGCGTAATAATGGCGTCAAAGGGCTATCCGCAGAGCTACGAAAAGGGCTTTGAAATGAACATTCCGACAGAAATATCGGACAGGGTCTACGTCGCCGGAGCGGTCAGAAAAGACGGGAAACTCCTGACAAACGGCGGACGCGTACTCGGCGCGACGGCTGTTGAGGAAACGCTTGAAAAAGCAATAAAATCAGCCTACGCGCTCGTCGGCAGGATAAGCTTTGAAAACGCGTATTTCCGCCACGACATAGGCGCGCGCGCAATGAAAGCCGGTAAAGAATAATGGTCTACAGAGTTTTTGTTGAAAAAAAGGCGGAGCTTGCCAACGAAGCGAAAGCGCTGCTGAACGACCTTAAAACGCTGCTCGGCATAACGGGGCTGACAGGCTTGCGCATTCTGAACCGCTACGACGCGGAAGACATCGCCCCTGAGCTTTTTGAATACGCAAAAAAAGTCGTATTCTCTGAGCCGCAGCTTGACACGGCAGCGCGCGAGCCCGATTTCGGAGACGCAGTCGTTTTCGCCGTTGAATATCTGCCCGGCCAGTTCGACCAGAGAGCCGATTCAGCGGCGCAGTGCATACAGATAATATCCAAGGGCGAACGTTCTCTCATACGCTCGGCTAAGGTCTATGCGCTCTACGGAACGCTGACGGAAGCCGAAATAGCTGAAATAAAGAAATACGTAATCAACCCCGTTGAAGCGCGCGAAGCAGACCTCAATCTTCCCGCGACGCTTAAAACCGTGTACGACGTGCCGTCGGAAGTGGCGGTCATAGACGGTTTCAGGGATTTTACAAAAGACCGGCTGTCGGAATTTCTCACAGCCAACGGTCTCGCCATGGATCTTGACGACCTGCTCTTCTTCCAGTCCGCTTTCAAAAAAGAGGGGCGCGACCCGACGATAACGGAAATCAAACTGACGGATACCTACTGGTCGGATCACTGCAGACACACAACCTTCAACACGATAATTGACAGCGTAAGCTTTGAGGACAAATTCCTCCAAGGCTGCTGGGACGAATATCTTGCCGCAAGAAAAGAGCTTGGCAGAACAAAACCCGTGTGTCTTATGGACATAGGAACGCTCGCGGCGAAATATCTCAAAGCACAGGGAAAGCTCAACAAGCTTGACGAATCCGAGGAAATAAACGCCTGCACGGTTAAAATTGAAATAGAGGCAGACGGCGTAAAAGAGCCGTGGCTTCTGCTTTTCAAAAACGAAACGCACAACCACCCCACGGAAATAGAACCGTTCGGCGGAGCTGCTACCTGCGTCGGGGGCGCAATCAGAGACCCGCTTTCGGGGCGTTCCTACGTGTACGGAGCAATGCGCCTCACGGGCGCGGCAAACCCGCTTGCGCCGGTCAGCGAAACGATTCCGGGCAAGCTTCCGCAGCGCAAAATCGTCACCACCGCCGCGAACGGCTATTCTTCCTACGGAAACCAGATAGGACTTGCCACCGGCATAGTTGACGAAATTTACCACCCGGGCTACGCGGCGAAACGCATGGAGATAGGGGCGGTTATAGCGGCTGCCCCCGCCGAAAACGTGCGCAGGGAGCGCCCTGCCCCGGGAGACGTTGTAATCCTTCTCGGCGGAAGCACGGGACGCGACGGCATAGGCGGCGCGACGGGCGCCTCCAAGGCGCACGACAGCCATTCCGTCGAGACCTGCGGAGCCGAAGTGCAGAAAGGCAACGCGCCTGAAGAAAGAAAACTGCAGAGACTTTTCAGAAATCCGGAAGCGAGCAGGCTTATAAAACGCTGCAACGACTTTGGAGCCGGAGGCGTCTCAGTCGCCATAGGCGAGCTTGCCGACGGTCTTGAAATAAATCTTGACGCCGTACCGAAAAAATACGAAGGACTTGACGGCACGGAGCTTGCTATAAGCGAATCGCAGGAACGCATGGCGGTAGTCGTCGAGGCGGCGGAACTTGAGCATTTCCTCGCGCTTGCCGAAAAGGAAAATCTCCAGGCGTGCAAGGTCGCCGAAGTAACCGAAACACCGCGGCTTGTAATGCACTGGAACGGAAAGACCATCGTTGACATCAGCCGCGAATTTCTGGACTCAAACGGCGCAGAAAAACACATCACGATAGAAACTGCGAACTCTGAACTTAAAGCAAAAGAAATATCCGGAAGCTTTGCGGAAAATCTCCGCGCTGCCGCCTCCGACCTGAACTGCTGCTCAAAACGCGGACTTGCCGAACGCTTTGACTCCACGATAGGCGCGGGCACGGTGCTTATGCCATTCGGCGGCAAAAACCAGCTCACGCCGGTACAGGCAATGGCACAAAAAATTTCGGTTGAAAAGAAACACACGGACGACTGCTCCTTAATGAGCTGGGGCTACAATCCGTTCCTCACGGAACAGAGCCCCTGCCGGGGCTCGTACCTCGCCGTTGTGGAATCCGTCTGCAAACTGATTGCAAGCGGCGCGGAATTTAAAGACGTCTATCTCACCTTCCAGGAATATTTTGAAAAACTCGGACGCGACCCGAAACGCTGGGGCAAGCCGTTCGCGGCTCTGCTCGGCGCGTTTAAGGCACAGAAAGAACTCGGTATAGCCGCGATAGGCGGCAAAGACTCGATGAGCGGAAGCTTTGAAAAGCTGGACGTTCCGCCAACGCTCGTGTCATTTGCCGTAACAACGCAGAAGACGTCAGACATCGTTTCGCCGGAATTCAAGGCGGCGGGACACCGCGTAATACGCCTTGCGCCCGAAAAAGACGAAGACGGACTGCCGAAAGCGGACAGCCTGCTCAAAATATTCTCCCGCGTCACGGAACTTCTCAGAAGCGGCTCTGCCGTTTCCTGCTACACGCCGTGCATAGGCGGCTGCGCGGAAGCTGTTATGAAAATGGGCTTCGGCAACGGCTTCGGCTTTGCCTTTGACGGCAGTCTCTCGCTCAAAGACGTATTCGATTACGATTACGGCTCATTCCTGCTTGAAGTTACGGGAAACGAAGAGCCTGACAAAACCTTCGGCACAGTCACGGACGACGGGCAATTCTCGTTCAAAGACGAAAAAGTTTCCTTCGGCGAAATACTCTCGCTTTACGAAAACAAGCTTGAACCGGTATTCAGCTGCAACATTCCCGACGCAAAAGGCGTTTTCGCCAACTTTGAATACGCCGCCGAAACGCGCCCCGCACCGCTGATGAAATGCGCGCGCCCGAAGGTGCTCATACCGGCGTTCCCAGGAACGAACTGCGAATACGACAGCGCAAAGGCAATGGAAGACGCCGGCGCAGAAACGGAAATAATCGTTGTTAAGAATCTGACCCCGCAGGCAATCGCCGAAAGCGTTGACTATTTCGCCAAACGGCTTGAAACAGCGCAGATGATATTCATTCCGGGCGGCTTCTCCGGCGCGGACGAGCCTGACGGAAGCGCGAAATTCATCACCGCCTTCTTCCGCAACGAAGCGGTAAAAGATAAGGTGACAGACCTGCTCGACAAACGCGGCGGACTTGTCTGCGGAATATGCAACGGTTTCCAGGCGCTTGTAAAGCTCGGACTCGTGCCCTACGGCAGAATAATCGACACCGATGAACACTGCCCCACGCTCACCTTCAACACGATAGCGCGCCACCAGTCCCGAATAGTCAGAACGCGCATAGCGTCAAACAAATCGCCGTGGCTCGCGCTCACAAAGCCCGGGGAAATATACAGCTGCCCCGTATCGCACGGAGAGGGACGCTTCCTTGTCTCTGACAAGCTTCTGCGCAGCCTCGCGGCAAACGGACAAATTGCGACACAGTACGTTGACCTTGACGGAAACGCCTCGGCTGACGTGCATTTCAACCCCAACGGCTCAATCTGCGCCGTTGAGGGCATAACCTCGCCTGACGGACGCGTGTTCGGAAAAATGGGACACAGCGAACGCAGAGGCTCCGGACTTTACAAAAACGTGCCTGGGAACTACGATAACCGAATGTTTGAAGCAGCAGTACAATACTTTAAGGAGGAGATATAAATGACCTGGAAATCTGACATTGAAATCGCACAGGAATGTGTACTCGAACCGATAGGCAAAATAGCCGAAAAAGCGCACGTTGACGAGAAGTACATTGAGCAGTACGGACGCTGGAAAGCGAAAGTTGATCCGGCGCTCATCAAGGAAACGGACAGAAAAGACGGAAAACTCATCCTCGTAACGGCAATCACCCCGACACCTGCCGGCGAAGGCAAAACGACCACCACTATCGGACTTGCCGACGGACTGAAACTCATCGGCAAAGACGTCGTCGTCGCTCTCCGCGAACCCTCGCTCGGACCTGTCTTCGGCGTAAAAGGCGGCGCGGCCGGAGGCGGCTATGCTCAGGTTGTGCCTATGGAAGACATCAATCTCCACTTCACGGGAGACTTCCACGCAATCGGCGCTGCCAACAACCTGCTCGCCGCAATGCTCGACAACCACATTCAGCAGGGCAATGCGCTCGGCATAGACGTCCGCCGCATAACGTGGAAACGCTGCGTTGACATGAACGACAGACAGCTCCGCTTCATCGCCGACGGACTCGGCGGCAAAGCAAACGGCACGCCGCGCGAAGACGGCTTTGACATCACAGTCGCAAGCGAAATAATGGCTGTCTTCTGCCTTGCAAGCTCAATCACCGACCTCAAGGCACGCCTTGCAAGAATAATCGTCGGCTACAGCTTCGACGGAAAACCGGTAACAGCCGGCGACCTCAAAGCCGTAGGCGCCATGACCGCCCTGCTTAAAGACGCGCTCAAACCGAACCTCGTACAGACCCTCGAAGGCACGCCCGCATTCGTACACGGCGGACCGTTCGCAAACATCGCGCACGGCTGCAACTCAGTCATGGCAACGCGCCTCGCTCTTAAAATGGGCGACTACACCGTCACGGAAGCCGGATTTGGCGCAGACCTCGGAGCGGAAAAATTCCTTGACATCAAATGCCGCATGGCGGGACTCACCCCCGACGCGGTCGTCGTCGTCGCCACCGTCCGCGCCCTTAAAATGCACGGCGGACTTGACAAAAAATCGCTCAACACGGAAGACCTCGCGGCGCTCGAAAAAGGCATACCCAACCTTCTCCGCCACGTGTCAAACATCAAAAACGTGTATCAGCTTCCCTGCGTCGTCGCGGTCAACCGCTTCCCGACAGACACCGACGCTGAAATCGACTTCATCATCAAAAAATGCCGCGAACTCGGCGTCAACACCGTTCTCTCAACAGTATGGGCAGAAGGCGGCAAAGGCGGTGTAGAACTCGCGAAAGAAGTCGTGCGCCTCTGCGAAGAAGAAAAAGGCAATTTCACCTTCTCCTACGAACTTGACGGAAGCATTGAAGACAAAATCAACGCCGTTGTCACGAAAATCTACGGCGGCAAAGGCATCTCAATCCTTCCGAACGCGAAAAAACAGATACAGGAACTCACAGCCCTCGGCTATGACAAAATCCCTGTCTGCATAGCGAAAACACAGTACAGCTTCTCCGACGACGCCTCAAAACTCGGCGCGCCCGAAGACTTCACCGTAACGGTCAAAAACGTAAAAGTCTCCGCCGGAGCCGGCTTCGTCGTCGTCCTCACAGGAGACATAATGACCATGCCCGGACTTCCGAAAGTGCCCGCGGCGGAAAAAATTGACGTGGACGAAAACGGACGTATTTCGGGTCTGTTCTAAAAACAAACAGTCCGGCAGAGTACGAACCGGGCTCCTGCTTCTTCCGGTTCGTACCTCTTAAGACTTCCAAGTGCCCGCAGCGGAAAAAATCGACGTTGACGAAAACGGCAGAATTTCAGGACTGTTCTAAAAACAAACAATTTTAACTCCCTATTTGCAATACAAAAGCAATCTCCCCGCCTGCGCGGGGAGATTGTTTATTTTCGTCAATTTAATAAATCCGGTCATAGCAACGCTTCGCAGCTTAAAGTGTCCCGTTTGGTACTTTTTTACAGCCTTAAATTGTACATTTTGGCACTTTTTTGGAGCCTTAAATTGTACATTTTTGCAAAAACGGGTATAATTGGCAATGTCAGGAAGGTGAATGAGATGGAAAGAACAGCTGCCCGTACGCTTGAAAAATGGCTCGCTTGCGGCAACCGGAAACCGATGATAGTCTGGGGGGCACGGCAGGTTGGCAAAACATATCTTGTCAGAAACCTCTTTGCCGAAAAACATTTCAAAGACAGCTGCATATACGTTGATTTCAAAAAAGAAACGGACATAAGAAATTATATCCTTGAAGCTGATATAGTCGATGCGGCGAAAATAACAGAATTTCTTTCCTATCGCTTCAACAGAAAAATTGACAGAAACACGCTTCTGATATTCGATGAAATACAAGAGTGCCTGCCCGCAATTACAGCCCTGAAATATTTCCGGCAGGATATGCCCGAACAGCCCGTCATAGCAACGGGGTCAATGGTAAGAATAAAACTGAAACGGGAACAGGCAGCCGCTAACAGGCGTCATGCGGAATCATATTTTTTCCCTGTCGGCGCAATCAGCCAGCTCACAATTCACCCGATGACCTTTGAAGAATATCTGTTAAATTCAAACGAAATGCTTCTTGACGCTCTCTCCGCCGCATGGAATGAACAGAGACCGCTTGAAGACTGGCAGCACGCTATGGCAATGGAAGCCCTCTATAAATATCTTTTAATCGGGGGAATGCCTGAAGCCTTAAATATATATCTAACCGCACATTCGGGGGCTGAGGCAAGAGAAACGCTTGTGACACTTTACGACAACTATCTGAACGACATGAATTTATATCAGGCAAGCAGAGATTCCGTCGTACGGGCAAAAGCAGTGTACAAAAACATATACACGCAGCTGAACAAAGAACAAAAAAATTTCAGAAGCTCACTCGTTGACAAATCGCTCAGAAGCCGCGACCTCAAAACACCCATCGACTGGCTCGAAGAAGCAAAACTTATATATAAATCGCAGCAGCTGAACGAACATGTCACAATTCCGCTGACAGACAACGGACACCCTGATTTCAGACTGTATATGGCAGATACCGGAATGTTCGCGTATCAAAGCGGAATCAACATGGCGACTTTTATTGACCCGAACGCAGTCAACACACTTTCAGGGATATTCTTTGAAAACTTCGCCGCGGCGGAACTGACCTCAGCCGGAATACCGCTGTTTTACTGGAAAGGCAAAAACAGCGCTGAATTTGAATTTGTCACGGTAAGCAGCAGCAATGTCATTCCGATAGACGTAAAGAAAAAACACGGCACCCTGAAATCCCTTGAGAAATTCCGCGAACATAACAGCTGTAAACTTGCAGTCAAAATTTCTGCCAACAAATATGGGTACAGCCCCGAACAAAAACTGCTTACAGTACCGCTGTATCAAACCTTCCTGCTTGCAGACAGCATCAAAAACAACACCCTTGTCGAACATAGCAGAATTTCGTGACTGATCTGAAAACAAGTAGCCCGTAAAATGAACAATCTCCCCGCAGGGGGAGGTTGTTTTATTACGCTCAACGTCAGGCGCGGGCAAAATTTACAAGTCGTGTACTTATTAGTCGCGCACGGACGCGAACAGAATTTACGAGCCGTGTACTTGTCAGTCGCGCACGGGCGCGAACAGAATTTACAGTATTATCGTAGCAAATATTTTCCACGTGTCAACATTCGTGTCTGCCGCTGCTTATAACTGCGGAAAGACCGTTCATACATGTAATTTCAGCCATCGCGAATTTTTTCTTTCATTTACTCCTCAAACTATAAATCCTCAGGTTCTGCTGCTCTGTGCTCAATGCGTTTTCCCTGCAACATCAAAAGAAACTTATCATAATAGGCGCAAATCTGCTCCTTACTGCAATTCAAAACGTGTCTGTCCGCATAATCATTAAGCACCTCGCAGCAAATTTCAAGCTCAGGCACGACACGGGCATTTTTAGGGTCAGACATTGAAAGCCGCGTGTACTCCACCGCTTTATCAACAAAAGCCCTTTTCCTCTGCGCGTCATTATCAAATCGCACAGCGCGCCTCACCTCATTGCCGATATTCACCATCTGTTCAACAAGAGACAGACTAAACCAGCGTTCGGCTAAAACTGAATCCATCTGCAAATCACCTCTGTTGCTCTCGCCTCAATTTCGGGATCCAAAACATTCAACCCTCCGCGAAGAAAACCATGCAACTGATTGTTATGTATATTTATAAAAGAATCATACTCTAAAATATCTTCAAGCATACTCTTACCGAACCAAAGATTAAAACCCCATAAGTCAATTTCACGCGAGCCATTCTGTATTTTTAAGTAATCTGCCAACTGATAATGCATATCTGCGTCCAACGCAACAAGCCCCTTATCAATATCAACGACACCTTTGACAAATCCGTTAGGAAAATCGTTCAGCTGTTCTATCTCCTGCATAGTCATAACCTTAGTTAAAATAATCATATTTGCTCACCTCATATATCGGCTTTGTCAATATCGTATTTTAACTCTGCACAGCGCCGCGCGGAGCCGCTGTTCCCCAGTTCCCTGAAAAATTCGCCGGCAGGGCGTACACGACCGGACTGCATATCCGAATAACCCTTTTGCAGTTCCGCGTCAAGTTCTTCAACGTCCATACTGCTTATGTCAGGCACGTTTGACACCGGAAGTTTTACGTCAAAAGGCAGTCCCCTGCGCAAAACAATTTGCTTGTAGAACATATTCACGGCGCTTGACGCGGAAACGCCGAGAGAAGACAATATCGCCTCCGCCTGTTCCTTAACCTGAGGCTCTATTCTTGCATACAAATT
This sequence comes from Candidatus Equadaptatus faecalis, assembly GCA_018065065.1. Lineage (NCBI taxonomy): Bacteria > Thermotogati > Synergistota > Synergistia > Synergistales > Synergistaceae > Candidatus Equadaptatus > Candidatus Equadaptatus faecalis. The sequence goes on from JAGHTZ010000027.1 coordinate 47,235, forward strand.
CGCAGATTTGGCAGCCATATTTTTACCTCCGTCCTTGTACAACACGCCAATATTTTACAACATAGTACACACAAACGCAACACAAACACCCTACAATCGCAAAAAATCCGAACAGTATTGTACAACTAAACAAAAAATATTCCCCGCGCAGGCGGGGAGATTGCTTATTTACGCTCAACCTCAGGCACGTACACGTGCCTGTAATCAAGATTTTCAAACAGCTCAATCAAAGAACTCTCATAAGCCGCCTCGTCAAAATACGAAACCATAACGCCTCACCCCAATTACCCATAACTATTATGCAATATATTACAGCATTTTCAGTTCAACGTGAGACCGCAAAATTGCTTTGAAAATAACCTCGTACAGCGGTTCATAATTCTGCGTTTTATCCGCCGCGGCAAGCGCCTCAATATACTCGTCTTTATCCTCAGTCCTGATATACAAGGGCGTAATGCTCGACCGTACCAGCTGCATATTCATAAAAGCTCTTGCTGTTCTTCCGTTGCCGTCCGCAAAAGGATGAATAACGGTAAGGCGGTGATGTATGCGGCATATTTCCTGTATATATTTGCTGAGCGGCTTGCTGAAACGCTGCTCAAAACTTCTTTTCACCTCTGTATCGAGTGCAGCAAGCTCATTCGCTATGTCGTTATGGTCTACTGTTTCAAATTTTGCTCCAATAACAAGAGTATTATTTTTCCTCGTTGAACCGCCAAACTCAGGATGCGGATAATACGCGAAAAGCTTTTGATTCAGCGACATTGTCTCAAAAACAGACAGTTTATCTTTATGTTCTTCGGTAAAAATATGTTGGTAAATATCATAATGGCCGGCGGCGGACATATACGCGTCGCTGCCGGTATCAGAACAATAACAGCTGTTCTGTTTCTTAAGTCTCAAATCAGTAACTATCTCGCTTATCTGCTCTATATCAACGTCCAGACCTTCAATTCTGCTGTCGTTATAAATATAATTATTTTGGAAAACAAACCTTGCGCGGTCATTGCCGTCTGTGGCAAGCTGCTTAAAATAACAGTCAAACAACCCTGCATACAGCTTAGCGTAAGACAAATGTTTTGCCCTGCGTTTTTTCTCCGGCGCATATTTGGCAATGCTTTTTCTAAGTTCAGAAGGTTCCGTATTTACGCTTATTGCGTGTATTACATACGCAATTCTGAACAGGCAGGCTTGAAAACTTACACCAAAATAATCCGCTATTTCAAGAACGTCGTCAAAACTGATATAACCGCCGGCATTTTTGCGTTTATTAACCTGGTGCTTCAAATCTGCATACGGCATAAGCACAGCCGAAGCAAAGGACTCCGCAAACTTCTCGGTTGCAGACTGAGGAGACATAGGGCATACAACGCTCTTGCCTGTATCTCGAAAATGGTGGCACAATTCATGTACAGCAGTATAGCGCTGGCGCGTTATGGGACGATTGGCGTTAATCCCGACTACAGGCACATCATCACCGTCAGCAGCCGGTACATACACCCCTTCAAGTTTATGAAAATTTGAAATTGAAAAAATAATTCCCTCGTCCTTAAGCATTTGAAAAGGATTAAGAGGGAAAACAATTTTGGAATTGCCAAAATATGCTTTTAAGAACGCCTGCGCCATCTTTTCGGCGCTCTCAAACTTACTCGCCTGCTCTCTGAAACTATTCATGCGCCGCTTTTGCTTTCATCTGCTCTTTGAAACGTATTAAATTCATAATTTCTGCTTGGTCATTCTCATCAAGCTTTTCAAAACTGCGGGCAAAAAATGCTACGGACTCGTCTGTTTTCACTCCCGAAAGCAGAAAATCCGACGACACGCCGAACAGCTCGCACAGTTTTGCAAGTTCATCGGCAGACAGCTTCCGGTTGCCGTTTTCCAGTTGTGAAAACGACGCCCTGTTAATGCCAAGAAAATTTGCGACGTACTCCTGAGACAAATGCAGCTGACTGCGAAATTGTTTAATTCTCTCGTTAATAGTGCTCATTTCTCTTCCTCCCAACAAAAAATTGCAGCCTGAACACCTGCGGTAAAGGGTTGTACTGCACAAAGATTTAAGTCTGTTTTATTAAAGCGGAAATATTATACTCCTGTTTGTTAGAAAATACAACATATATTTTAGAAAATCTAACAATTTCAACAGCGTCATCCGTCGCAAAATCTCAAAAATCAGCATTTGCAATACATAAATCGTATTTCAACTCTGCAATTTACAAGCCGTGTACTTATCAGCCGCGCACAGGCACGGGCAGAATTTTTTACGCGATAGAAGAAAACAGGAGAGCGTCTCGCTCTCCTGTTACGGCTCTATTCTAAACCAAGAACTTGTCTGCCACAGTGCCACATGTCCTCACCAACAGAATCGGGCGGAAACATTTTCCATTCGTAGTATTCACCAAAAGAATGTACAACTGTGCCGTCTTCTGCGTAGTATGTTGTAGATATACTTCTGGATGCAGGTTCATCAATTTTGTACTCCGAATATTCTACATAATAAACAGGAGTTTTGGAAGATTCCAAAATTTTTTTCCACTCAGCTTGTGCTTGCGGAGTGCACAGAACACATTTTTTCCACATCCTGAACGTGTCGTCTGTCCGCCTAACTGAAGATATATCTACGGAGAAAATAGAGTTGTCGTTTCTGCCTGTTTCCACCCAGTTCGCCGCAAGTGCTGTTGAAACGCAGGTTATTGCAATGAGTGCCGCGAGTATGAATACGGTCAGCTTTTTCATTCTGTCCACCACCTATTGTATGATAACAGTATTATACAACAAAACACAAAAAATTTTTAATTCACACAAGCGGGGGACTGTTCAGTCCCCCGCCTGCCGCTTACGTCAGATGTTTTCCGAATTTACGCTGCCTTTTTCCCGTTCAACGTATTCGGTGATGAGCTGTTTTATGGCGCTTTTTGCGGTCGTGCCTTTGCAGCCTATCACTTTCCTGAATGACCTGTAAAGCCTTTCGGGAATTTCACTTCCCACATGAATTATTCTTCCTGACATTGTTTTTTCCCTCCTTTCAACAAACTTAGCAAGTTCTCCTCAATTAGCAGTTGGTAATTTGTCATTGATAATTGATTTTTATTGTCATTGTTTTTATCCCTTCTTACATTCTTTCTTCCGCCATACGGAGCAGCCAGCCTTTAAGCGGGTTCAGTTTTTCCTGTATTCTTTCAAGACGCCTGACTACCGTCATGTGCGACACTTGCAGCCCCGCGGCAATCTGCCGTCTGCTTTTTCCCTCGTAGAGCGCGAAGACTATGCTCATTTCTTCCGGCGTGAGCAGAAGCTCAACTTTTTCAAACATATCCGTTTCGCGCTCCGCCCATTCCACGCCGCGGTCTTCGCCGGCAAGCAGTTCAATTTCTTCCGTTATCGGCACCGATTCGCCGTACAGATTTTTCTTCTGTTTCCGCAGAATTTCGGCGTTGAAATTTATAATGCGTCTCATCCGCCGCTGCAGCCTGTTAAGGAAATATTTGTCTTTCCGCATTTTCGGCACGATACGGATAAGCGCTATGCGCCCTATCTGCACCAAGTCCTGCGTTTCCGCGCCCTGCCCCTCGTATTTAAGCGCAAGGCTTTTTATCAGGGGGTCAAATCTTTCAACCGCTTCTTCTGCTTCCTCTGCCGTCATTTCGCAGCCGTCTTCTTCCGGCTCGTTTTCAGGCGCGTATTCCGCGCTTGCAAAGAGCATTGCTTCGTTTTCTTCCGTTTCAATTTTCGTGTACGCCAATTCCATTATTTACCTCCCGCCTGCAGGCGGCTTTATTCATTCATTGCCAAATTTCGCTGTAAGCGAAAAACGGCAATCCCGCGCAAAATAGTTGTTCTGTGTCAGTTTTTCTCCGGCCGGAGAGTTTAACTTAGTCTGCCGTCTCTGTCCGCGGCTTTGGACTTGCTACATTTCAACGTCGGTGGTTACGGTCTCAATGACTTCCGCGCCGTTTGCGGAAGCGATGCTTCCGGCTATCGGCTGCTGTGCCACAACTTCGTCCATCGCGGTTTTTACAAGCTGTGCGCCTGAGCCTTCTTTAAGTCCGTCTTTGACGTAGTTCAGGATTATGTTGTGATCCGTTCCGTCGCCTTTGAGAAATTTCATTTTGAGTTTTCTCGTAGTCGTTATTGCCATATTTTTCACCTCCTTTGTCTGCTCGTTTCACTCGCGCTGTAAGCTGTAAGCTTTAAGCATTAAGCATTAGAACCTTATTGGCGCTCCGCACCGCTGCACGCTATACGCTATTGGCTATAGGCTTTTAAAACCTTTAAGGCTTTTTTTAGCTTTTAGCTTAATGCTTACCGCTTGCCGCTTGCAGCTTACAGCTTTCTCCGCGCTAATCTTCTATCAGATCCACGCTGTTGCGTTTGACGGCGCTCGGCGTTGATACAAACAGCGGTTTGAAGCTGCCTGCAACAGTGTTGAGCGTGTTTGCCGGCGCACTCGGCGAAATTTTGCTTACAGATACCGTTTTCTTGGCATCGTCCACGGTAAGCGAGAATTTCATTGCCATGCTTTCGTTTTCAAAACTTGCCATATTTTTCACCTCCTTTGTTTTGGCGCTGAGGCGCCGCTGTACGCTATTGGCTATACGCTATAGGCTTTGGCTTAATGCTTTTAGCTTTTGCTTATAGCTTTCTCTCATCCGCCTCTATGCTATAATGTTCACCGGATAAAGATTTTGTAACACCCCTGTAAATTGAAAAAGAAATAAAAAAAATTATTTTTTTTCAAAAACTTTTCCGAAATTTTTTATTTTTTTCTCTTTTCCCCCATGTTACAAATTTCTTATTTAGTGAACATTATAGTGCAGAGGGTGACGGGGAACAGAATTGTTGTTTTTAATCCTGTTCCGGCTCGGTGGTTTTGAAACGTTGGGAGGGCTTAGCAGAGCCTGCTGCTCCTTTCGTTTCCTGCTAAAGCTTCCGTGTTTTGTCACTTTTACGCATTACGTGATGCGGTTTCCGGTTCTGATAAGCCCGCTGCTTCATAGGCTATGTCAAGGAAAACCTCGGTAACGGCTGCCGGAGGCAGCCGGTTTCCGGCGCAGATACGCGGTCCTCTTTCAGTATCCGGATTCTGTAATACGCCTGCGCAGGCGGACGAATAACAGTTTTTGTGTGTTATCCGTTTGTGTTTTCATACCCAAAATTCAAAATAGACATAAGGAGTTTTATTATGCTCAGACATAAGGATAAAGAACTTAGAGCTAAGAAGAAGATACAGACTAAGAAGCGTTCAGGTACAAGAATTAAGAAGAATATAAAGCATAAGCGTCTTATAGAGTTTCAGGTAAAGGGCAGTGAGCCTTTGAAATTCTGCAGGACAATACAGCTTACAGAGGAGGTTCGGCAGCTTTTCGGGCAGTGCGTTAATGCCATAGTGCCAAAGGAAGCAAAGCAGGACGGCAGGGTGCCGTGGCTCTCTCTTTTCAGGCATACGAAGGGCAGGTTTCTTGTTTTGCGCTGCGATGTTGCAGAGCGCGAGGACACTCTGAAGCTTGACGAAAACGGCAATGCTTATTTAGAACCTGACGTTAATTTTACTAAATAGAGGACGGAAATTTTGTTCCGCCCTCTTTTTTTATGCAACACCGCCGCAAGATGTTTTTGCCCTTCAAGTTTTTGCCATTGGTTTTTATCGTCATTGTCCCTTATAGTCATTGTCCCTTATGGTAATTGGTTCTTTTGGTCATTGGCTCTTTTGGTCATTGGTTTTTATATTCGTGCCAGCTCGCGTCGGCGTGTCCGAATAGCTTTTTGCGTTTCTTCACCCTGCTTACCCTGCTTGCCGTTGATTTGAAGCGCATCGGCTCTCCTGCGTAGTCCAGTCTGTAGCTTCCGCCAGTGCCGCCTTTTCTTGTCTTTTTGACGGTCGCTATTATTTCCGCGCCGTTGTCTCTGCCGTATTCGTCGTCTCCCGTGTCGCGGAACAGCTCTATTTCCGCGTCTGCCCGTTCGTTCACGTAGCCGCCGCCTCTCGCGCTACCTCCCGTGCCGCCCTGCGACTGGAGTCTCTGCGATTCCACGGACATTTGCGAAAGTATTACAAGCACGCAGCCGTAGGCTTTGGCGGAGGTCAGCAGTTCCGCGGTTGCCTGGTTTGCTATTTCAAAGTCGCTTTGGTCTGCGCCTTTAAGCAGCGTAAGATAGTCTATGCAGACAAGTTTCGGTATGTTGCGCTCTACGTATTCCTTTATTCCTTCAACAGTCCAGCGGACGGAAAGCGTGTTTTCAAGCACATCAACCTTGCCGTCGTAAAACCGCGCAAGTCTCCGCTTCGCTTCTTCGTAAAGCGGAGAGCCCGCTTCCGCAAGTTGTTTTACGCGCGACGGGGCGCAGTTAAGTTCTCTTGCCAAAAGGCGCTCCATAACGGGCACCCTGCCCATATCAAGCGAGAAAAATGCCGCGCCACTGCCGCCGTCTGCCACCCATTGCTGTATGCCGTTGAGCAGCAGGCTCGTTTTCATACTGCCCGGATTGCCGATTATGGAAAGCAGCTGCCCTTCGCTCACTCCCCCGCCTATTGCGCCGTCCAGTTCGTCTATGCCGAAGCGGAACAGCTGCCCCTGCTCGCGCCATGAGCTTTCGGTCTGCTTAAAGGCTTCGCTGAAGCTTTTCGGGCTGAAAATCATTCCGCGCCGTTCCGCTTCAAGCGTGCCGTGTTCCGACTGAAAAGCGTGCCATTCGTGCGCCACGATGCGGTTCACCGTGCTTTCAGCTATTTTGTCGCCGACGGGACAGGCTTTTACAAGCGGCAGCATATAATTGCAAATTTTGGAAATCAGACAGCCGTTTGAGGCAAAATAGCGCGTCCATTCGGCTATGTTGTACTCCACCATTTCTATTTTGTCTGCTTCGGGAAGCTGCATTGTTTTGTCAAAACATTCAATCAGCTTCGCCGGCTCGACAGGTATTTCGGAAAAGTTAGTCAGCATTGCACTCTCCTTAGTTGTTAATAATTACCAAGTACCTATAAAAATCAATTACGATAAGAACCAATTACTATAAAATACAATTACTATAAGAAACAATCACAAAGAGAACCACTTGCGGTGTTGCAGCAAGCTGCAACGTTTGAAATTAACGCCCTAATAATCTTTATGTTTTTTGCTTTTAACTTCAATGAAGGCTTGCCTGTGCCCAGCGGCTGCAGAGCAAGCCCTCCACAATTGCTTTTTTTCGTCATTGTTTCTTTTCGTCATTGGTTCTTATAGTCATTGGTTCTTATTACTGTACAGCGTTCAGGAATTTTTCCACGTTGTCGTCATTCTTGAACAGCCAGTCAAAGGTTACTCGCCACGGCGTTCCGCAGTGCTTGAAACCGTCGTTGTTCCCCACGTAAAAACCGTCTTTGCTCTCCGCAACCGCTGAAAGCAGCTTAACCCAAAAACTCTCCTCGTACGCCCCGTCCTTAGCGAAATGCCGCTGGCGGACTTCAAACATTTTCCGCTTCCTGTCAGTCAGACGGTTAAACTTTTCAAGTCCGAAATGCTCCGCCCATTCGTTCCAGAGATTGCGAAACGAAGCGATAGAATAAAGCTCCCCGCTTTTCGCCTCCCGCTCCCTGCCTGACGCGCCGCAGACGGCAGCGTCTTCTTCCCTCGGCTCTGCCGCGCGCAGACCGCGAAATTCCCCGCAGTCTTCTTCAGCGCCGCGGACCGTAATTATTTTTTCTGCGCTTATTTGCGCAGAAATATTATTTAATTCTGTATCTGAATCTGTATGGGCACCCCGGGGGTTAACCCACAGGTTTTTATTTCCCGCAAAATCTTCCTCAATTTCGCAATCCTGCCCGCGCAATTCCCTTCGTCCGCCCTTTGTTCCGTTGCTTGCGGACGTCTCTTTAATGCCGATACTGTACTCGACAAGCTCAAACACCCTGCTGTTAAAAAGTATCTTGTCATCGCGCGCAAAATAGCTTTCCCTCTTCATAAAGAATTTCCTGTACTGCTCCGGCACGTCCGAATAAGAAATTATCTCAAACTCGTCGAGCAAAAGCAGTCTGCCGAGCAGCTGTTTTGTCTGTTTCAGGCTTCTGCGCTTCGTCGCGGAACGTATCGTGTCAGCGTCGTAAGGCAGAAAACCGCCGGTCTTGAACATAAGATGAAACAGCCGCCAGTAAAAGCTGTACTCCGCGTCGTCCATACTCATTTCATGCTGTGAAAAAGCGTCGGGAAAATGAAGAAAGTAATTGATTTTTACTGCGGCTTTGTCATCCGACAGTCTCCGCCAGGAGAGGCTTCCTGTACTGTTGTGCGCCATTGTGCAACACTCTCCAATCTGATGATATTTTTTGCACGGAACCGCTTTCCGCCGTTTTCCGCCCTACGCGCGGACTGTGTCCGTCTGTTCTTTCGCGCTTTCGGTTTCGCGTTCGTTAATATTTTATACTCAAAATTGCGTTTGCGCAATATATAAATATTTTATTGCGTATTATTTATTTTTGTTCTTGCACTTTGAAAATTTTATGATAAAATTAACCGGCAGAAACTTATGAAAGGTTGTGGACAGGCATGAACAACATAGAGACTGCGAGAAAAGAAATGGGAATGTCCAGAAAGCAGCTTGCGGACGCCATAGGGGTAACGCCCTCTACGGTTTTCCGCTACGAGGCAAAGAACGCAAAGCCGACGTCTGACATTTTGCAGAAGCTGTCAAAGGCGCTGGGCGTCACCGCGGATTATCTGTGCGGCAACGCAATGACCCTTGCCTCCGTTGTCTTCGTACCGGTTATAGACAAAACAATAGGCGCTTCCGCCGGAACGGGCAACGGCATTGACGGCGTTGAATGGAACACGATAGACGAATATCCGATAGCCTCGGCGGCTCTCATGGGCTACAGCTGGCAGGGTGCGGACTGCAAAATCATCTGCGCGGAAGGCAACAGTATGGAGCCTGTCATACACGACGGCGCAAAGGTGCTCTTTGCGGCAAACATTGAAGTTATGCAGGGCGACATAGCAATCGTCAGCGTTGACAACAGGCTGTTTGTCAAAGGGGTGCTGTACAACAAAAACGGCACGCTCACGCTCGTCAGCTTCAACAAGGCGGAATACCCCGACAGAATAATCGACCCCGAAAA
>JAGHTZ010000028.1 GCA_018065065.1 Candidatus Equadaptatus faecalis
GAATCCAGTGTCTTTGCCCCGCAGGGGCTTATTTCCAACGGGCTTCGCCCGTAACGTCACTGGATCCTGCGCTGCACTTCGTGCCCGCAGGAAGACGGGGATTTTTTGCTTAATGCTTAATGCTTACTGCTTAATGCTTATTGCTTATTGCTTACCGCTTTTGGCTTTTTGCTTACCGCTTGCCATTCTTCATTTTTCATTCTTCATTGCACTTTTCACCATCTCCCTCCACTATATAAATAGGCTTTCGGGGTTAAAAAATGGAAACCTCCTTGTTTTCTGTTTTGCCGCTGAAAGCAGTTTTCATACGGTTTTACAGTTACAGGGGTTTCCATTTTCGGTGGCAGGCAGCCTATTTATATAGTAGAGAGGGTTGACGATTTTTCGTCGGGCATGGCTTTTCTGAAACAGCTGTATGACCTGCCGAGGTCTGTTTTTGCGGCTGTTTCTCGGCAGGGAGGCTGAGCCTTTATTCTCTTACGCATTACGTGGTGCGGTTTCCGGTTCTGATAAGCCCGCTGCTTCATAGGCTATGTTAAGGAAATCTTCGGTAACGGCTGCCGGCGGCAGCCGGTTTCCGGCGCAGATACGCGGTCCTCTTTCAGTTTTCCGGTTTCTGTAATACGCCTGCGCAGGCGGACGAATAACAGTTTTTTTGTGTTATCCGTTTATGTTTTTATGTTCAAGATAAGATATGGGGGGTATTATGCTCAGGTATAAGGATAAGGAACTTAGGATTAAGAAGAAGATTCAGACTAAGAAGCGTTCAGGTACAAGAATTAAGAAGAATATAAAGCATAAGCGTCTTATAGAGTTTCAGGTAAAGGGAAGCGAGCCTTTGAAGTTCTGCAGGACGATACAGCTTACAAAGGAGGTTCGGCAGCTTTTGGGACAGAGCGTTAACGCCATAGTGCCAAAGGAAGCAAGGCAGAACGGCAGGGTGCCGTGGCTGTCTCTTTTCAGGCATACGAAGGGCGGGTTTCTTGTTTTGCGCTGTGATCTCGCGGAGCGCGAGGACACGCTGAAGACTGGCGAAGACGGCAATGCTTATTTAGAGCCTGACGATAATTTTGCCAAATAACAGACGTAAATTTTGGCAATTAAAAACGGCGCGGAATTTTATAATTCCGCGCCGTTTTTTGTTGTAAATACTGAAATAGAGCCGTACCCATCTGGGCACAGGCTGGATTCTGCGCTGCTCCTGCCGGAGCCCGCAGAAAGACACAGATTTTAAAGGTTCTAAAGCTTATAGCTAACTAAGTGCGCCATTGACGGGTTTAATTCTTCATTATTCATTCTGCATTATTCATTGTATTGTAATTGTTTCTTTTTGTAATTGTTCTTTATCGTAATTGGTTCTCTTGGTAATTGGTTCTTTCCGTAATTGCTTCTTGGTTTTCCCGCGCCGTTTTTTACCATTTGTTGAAATGCACTCTTGCTTCGTTTATTTCTCCGTGAGGCTCTTTTTCTTCGTCAGGATATCCGATTGCGGCAAGACCGACTACGCGTATTTCAGACGGAACTTCAAGAATTTCGCGCACTTTGTCTTCCCTGTCTTCGCGGGCAAGTATTCCGAGCCAGACAGAACCCAGACCAAGCGATTTTGCGGCGACGAGGATATTTTCCATTGCAGCCGCAGCGTCTTCTTCCCAAAGGACAAGTTCTTCGGCGCCCCGCTTTGTTTCGGAGCAGACCGCTATACAAAGAGGCGCCTGATAGAGCATTTTTCCGTACTGCAGATTGTCGGCAAGCGTATCCAGTATTTTTCTGTCTTCAATAACGACAAAATCCGTTCCGCGCTGATTTTTTGCGGACGGGGCGGCAAAAGCCGCTTCAAGCAGCAGTTTTTTGCTGTCGTCCGAGATTTTTTCCCGCGTGAATTTGCGTATGCTTCTGCGTCCGAGTATTGCTTTTAAGGTTTCGTTCATTGTTCTGCCTCCGTTTTATGCCGGCACGATTACTCTGCCGCTTATTGGTGAAGAAAGCGCTATTGAGGTTGTGGATATGCCGCAGCCGGCAAATTTTGTAACTATGGTTTCAAGTTCGGATACTGATTTGACCACAACCTTGAGCATCACTCCGTCGCTGCCTGTCAGATGATGGCACTCAAGCACCTCCGGAAGCGCACGGGCAATGTCGTCTGCCTGTGCAAGACAGGCCGCAGACGAATTGAGGCGTATGAATGCCATAACCGAGTAACCCACTTTCAAAGGGTCAACAACTGCCCTGTACCCTGTAATTATCCCCGCTTTTTCAAGCTTTCTGACTCTGTCCGCAGCGGCTGGTGAAGAAATTCCCGTCCTGCGCGCAAGTTCGTTGAAAGAAACCCTTGCGTCCTCCTGGAGGATTTTAATGATTTCTCTTCCTTTTTCGTCCAAAAGTCTGCTGCTGTTCAAGTTAAACACCTTCCCTTATTTTTTACTGCTTCCCGTGCATATTTTAACCGAATATTTTAAAAATGGAAAGTATTTTGCGAAATTTATATAAAAAGCAAAGATAAAAAAGCGCCCCGCTTTGCGGGGCACTGATATTCTGCCGTTCAATACTATTTTTTAAGTTCGGCGATGACGTCCTGAGTGATATCTGTTCCGCCGTACATGACAGTAGCCGCAGCGTGTACCATACCAAGCTTTTTCGATTTGGCAACTTTGGCTATTGCTGCGCGGAAATCGTTAAGAACGGGTTCCATAAGTTTGCGTTCTTCCTGCATAAGCTGCTGCTGTGCTTCCTGTGCAAGCTGCTGCTGTTTTGCCGTGTCTTTTTCAGCGCGGATTGCCGCTTCTTTCTGCTGCGCGAGCGCCGCAAGCTGCTGGCGTGCCTGTGCAAATTTCGGGTAGTTCGCAAGAACCGCGTCCGCATTAACAACGCCGTCCGCCGCAAACGCCGCAACAGCACTCAGCACCGTAAAAACCGCCGCAAGAATAAATACTGCTTTTTTCACCGTACAACGCCTCCTTTCAAATGTACAATTTCTGAACACAATTGTATTTTAGACCAACAACACACAAAATGCAATCGGGTAAAATTACTGATTTATTCCCAGTTGTTTAAATCTTTGGCGTTTCCTTCCCCGCCTTCGGCGCCGTCAGAACCGTAGGATATTATGTCAAAATCGCCGTGCTGTCCCGGGCAGATGTATATAAATTCCCTTCCCCACGCGTCCTTCGGCACTTTTTTCATATAGCCGCCCTGTTTGTAGTTCATTGGCTCGGGAGGCAGCGTCGGTGCTTTTACAAGCGCCGCAAGTCCCTGCTCCGTCGCCGGGAAAAATCCGTTGTCAAGCTGAAAGAGCCCGAGCACCTGTTCAAGCTGCGAAATCTGAATTTTTGTCGTTTTGATTTTCGCTTCGTCGCTCTGTCCGATCAGACGGGGACCCACAAGAGCTGAGAGCATACCGATGATAACAACGACGATCATAATTTCGATCAGTGTAAAACCTGCGTGTCTTTTCATACAAATACCTCCGTTTAAAGATAATTACAGATTACTAATTACCAAGTACCAATTACTATAAAATACAATTACCAGAAGAAACAATTACTGATAAAAAACAATTACTATAAAATACAATCCTAATCTCGTCATACCGCAATGCTTCTATGCGGTATCCAGCGTCTTTTTCTTCTAAAACCCAACGGGCTTCGCCCGTAAAGTCACTGGATTCCGCGCCTCCGCGCTGCTTCGCGCGGAATGACGTTTTTTTTGCTTTTAGCTTACCGCTTAATGTTTCTCTTCGTCTTTCTGCGGGCTCCGTCAGGAGCAGGTTTTGCGCAGCCTGCCTGTGCCCAGTATGGGTATGCCCCGCAGGGGTAAATCCAGTGTCTTTTTCGCTTCGCTTCACTCGCGAAAGCCTCCGGATACCGTATTTCTACGGTATGACGGTGATTTTTTGCTTTTAGCTTGCAGTTTTTGGCTTAATGCTTACCGCTTACCGCTTAGTGCTTACCGCTTATAGCTTCCGGCTTTTAGCTTGCAACTTGCAGCTTGCAGCTTATAGCTTTCTTTACATTCACATTCCCGCAAGCGACGACAAGTCGAAAATAGGCAGCAGAACCGCTATGACAACAAAACCAACCAGAACACCCATCACGAGAATTATCATGGGTTCCGCAAGCGTGCTCCAGCGCTCCATTGAATTGCGAGCGTATTCCCAGCAGCTTGCGCCGAGTCTGAGCAGGCTGTTCGGCAAATCTGCGCCTGATTCTCCGACGCGGACAACCGTTACAAGTTCTTCAGGAAAGCTGCCCTCTTTTTCAAGTCCCTGAGAGAAGCGGTAGCCCTGTTTAATCTGTTCCGCTACGCTGTCCAACCGTCCTTTGACAGGGTCAAGAGGCGCAGTGAACTGCAGTGCGCTTACAAGAGGTATGCCTGCTTTTGTCAGCGTTCCTATCTGCGAAAATATCATTGCGAACGCAAGATTGTTTTTTATGTCCTTGAAGAACGGCAGCGATATTTTTTTATCGTGTTTCCAAAACCAGTAGCCTGCAAGAACCGCCCCTGCAAGCAGCGGAAGAACGGCAAGCCTGACCGCGTGCGAGACGGCTATCAGAAGTTTTGTCATAAAAGGCAGTTCTGCTCCGGACTGCACTACAACTTCGGTCAGTTTCGGTACAACGAAGGAGAGCAGAAAAATCACCACGCCTGTTCCGACTAAAAGCATAAGCAGAGGATAGGTCAGCGATGATTTTATTTTCCTGCGCAGCGATATTTCGTTGGCAAGCAGTTCTGAGGCACGTTCAAGCAGCTCCGCAAGCGACGCTGATTTCTCTCCGCTTTCCACCATTCCGACAAGGCTGTCTCTGAACACGCCCAGTTCCTGCATGGACGCGGCAAGCGATTTTCCGCCTTCAACGGATTCGCGCAGTTTAACGTACACAGGTTTGAGAGTTTTGTCGCGGGTCTGTTTCTGAAGCAGTCCGAGTATTTCAGTCAGAGGAAGTCCGCTGCGCATAAAGGAGCAGACTGTTGTGCAGAAAAGCTGCTGTTCGGAAAGCGTAAGCCTGCGTCTCTTTTTGTTAAAAAAAGTTTTTTCCGCGCCGGCTTCTTCTTTAACGGATATTACAATGCTGTTCTGCTGTGCAAGTTCCCTGAGCAGTTCGTTTTCTCCGGAAGCCTCACGGTGGATGACTTTCTTTTCGCCTTTTGCCGTATATATTTCAGCCTTGTAGAAGGGCAACGCCTACGCCTCCCCGACTACGCGGAGCATTTCTTCGGGCGTAGTTTCGCCGTTTCTGACAGCTTCAAGCCCGAGTTCAAACAGCGTGTGGAAGTCCTGCGTGCGGGCAATTCTGCGAAGTTCTCCCGCGTCTGCCCCGCGCGCGATGGCTTCGCGGATTTCAGGAGTAACGTTAAACTGCTCGTACAGTCCGATACGTCCGTAGTAGCCTGTATGCGCGCATTTTTCACAGCCCCGTCCGCGCTTTGCTTTTGCCACTCCGGCTTCCTTAACAATTCCCCACGTGTCGATTTCTTCCGCGCAGTGCGGACATACGCGGCGGACAAGCCGCTGCGCGACTACGCCGAGAAGCGAGCCTGCCGCAAGATACGGCTCAATGCCCATATCCGTCAGACGGGTGACTGCCGAAACGGAGTCGTTTGTATGCAGCGTCGAGAGGACAAGATGCCCCGTAAGCGACGACTGTATTCCTATATGCGCCGTTTCAAAATCGCGCATTTCGCCTATCATGATTATATCGGGGTCCTGACGGAGTATGGAGCGCAGCGTGGAGGCAAAGGTAAGCCCCGCTTTTTCGTTGACCTGCACCTGCCCGACTCCCGGAAGGTCGTATTCTATAGGGTCTTCTACTGTTATTATGTTGACCTCCGGACGCGCGAGTGCCTGCAGTATAGCGTAAAGCGAGGTGCTTTTTCCGCTTCCGGTAGGCCCCGTAAAAAGTATCATTCCGTTCGGACGGCGGATAAGCTTTTCCAGCTCTTCCCTTTCGCGCGGTTTCATTCCCAAATCTTCAAGCGTAAGAAGTCCGCGCGCCTTGTCGAGCAGACGGAGGACAAGCCTTTCGCCGTGCTGTGTGGGCAGCGAACTGACGCGTATGTCAACCATACGCTCTCCCGCGGATATACCTATTCTGCCGTCCTGAGGCACAAAACGCTCCGCTATATCCATGCCTGCCATAACCTTGATACGGCTGGTGAACGGTGCCTGATGTCCTTTTGACAGCGTGTATTTGTCGTGCAGAACGCCGTCCGTGCGGTAGCGCACCACAAGTTTGTCTTCGTAAGGCTCTGCGTGTATGTCGGTAGCGCGTTCCTTAAGCGCTTCCATCAAAATTCCGTTCACAAGACGCACGACAGGCGCGTCAACGGCATCGCTCATAACCTCCTGACGGGCAAGGGCGGAAAGGTCTTCAACTTCTTCAATTTCGTTCAGAGTGGAGTCCGCCACACCGCTTTTAAGGTCATACAGAGCCTCCGTAAGCTTCTGCAGTTCCTCTTCGGAAACGTACTCCGTTTTCAGCGAGCAGCCGGCGGCGGAAGCAAAAATCTGCGCCGGAACGACAGCGGACACGTTTGCAAGGGCAGCCGTCAGCTGTCCTCCGTTTTTTTCAAGCGGCAGGAAGCCTCCGTCGCGGAGGGCGTCAAGACTTACGCCGTCCGGTATCAGTTCAAGTATTTTTTCGGCCTGAACGTTTTTGCCCATTCGCTATTCTTCCGTTCCCTCGGAGCTCTGTTCTTTCTTTTTCTTCTCTTTTTCTGCTTTGGCAGCCTTTTCTTCTTCCGTCAGAGGGTTAAGCAGCGGCGTTTCAACCTCGCGTTTTGACGTTGCTTTTTCAAAGTCTTTGCTGTTTTTCCTGAGCTGCTCAAATTCAGCAGGGCTCAGGCTGTTTCTGCGATTGACAACGTTGTCCGTGACGCGCGTCGCGTCATCGGGCGACTGGAGAATTTCAGGCGTCAGGAAGACCATAAGGTCAATTTTCTCGCGTTCCTTGTCGCTGCTTCTGAAAAGATGTCCTATAAGCGGAATGTACGAGAAGAACGGCACCCTGCTGCGCATTACCTTTTCAGTTTCCTTTATCATGCCGCCGAGAACTATTGTCTGTCCGTTTGCGGCAAGAACGTTCGTTTTAATTTCGCGCTTTGAAGTAATCGGCGTATTCGAAGCCGTTGTAGTCAGCAGTTCTTCCGTGCTCTGCTGAATGTCAAGCGCAACGAGGTCTCCGCTGCGGATATGGGGCGTAAGCGTCAGGATAAGACCTACGTCCTTGTAATCGTAGCTGTTCGTGACGGAAGTGGTGTTTGTTTTATCCGTAAGGCTTCCCTTGAGCTGCGGAATGACCTGACCGACCTGCAGATGGCTTTCAAGGTTGTCCGTACACATAATCTGCGGCATGGAAAGTACGTTTATCGCGTCATATTTGTTCAGCAGCTTGACATAGGCATACACAAGACCGGCGCCGTCTGTATTTGTGGTCGTGTAGCCGTTGCCCCTGTCGTCAGTTTTGTATTCTTCCCTTGTCACCATTTTTTCGTAAAGCGACATAACCTCGTTAGGAACAGAGGTATTTCCAATCTGAACGTTGGCTGCGCCCACAACGTCGCCCATCATTTTTCCGCCCCATGCAGCCCAGTCAATGCCTGCGCCTTTAAGCTTGGTGAGGTTGACTTCGGCGATAAGACCGCGCAGAAGCACCTGACGGGGACGCACGTCAAGCTCTTTCAGAACCGATTTGAGAGAGTCAAATTCTTCCTGTGAAGCGGTAAAGACAAGGGTGTTCGTGGGGAGATCGGGAACAACCGTTGCCCTTCCCGACGCGGAAGCGGCGGAATCTCCGCTTGCCGCTTTTGCGGAAGCCAGTCCTGAGAGCACCTTTGTCAACTGTTCGGCGACAGTCTTCGCGTCAGCGTTCTGCAGCTTGTACACATGATAATTCTGCGCACGGGAGGGAACGTCAAGCTGTTTCAGCACACGTGCCGTTTCGCGCTGCGCCTGGGCGCCGCCGATTACCGACAGCTGTTTCGTGCGCGGATCCCCGACAGCCACTATGCCTGCGAGCTTTGACGTCATATCCTTGCCCATTGCGTTAAAAATTGTTTCCAGCGATTTCGCTCCGGCGTGCTTCAGCTGATATACCTTTATACTGCGGACGGAGTCCTGATTGTCTATCGTGCGGATTATCTTCGCGGCCTTGTTCAGCAGCGTCTGCTTGCCGGTTAAAACAACCGACGCCCCGCTTCCTGCCGAGGAAGCGTTGAGACCGGGCAGGGAGGCTTTGAGAGGCGCTATGACAAAATCCGCCTTGACGTATTTCAAGGGCACGACCTGGACGGCAACGGCTTCCCCCGGCTCTACGCTGTAATCGCCCGAATAAACCTCGCTGCTCGTGCTGGGACCCGCGCTGAGAGGCACCACCTTTGCAAAACCGCCCATATCCTGAATGGCAAGATTATTCATTTCAAGCACGGAAAGCATGACCTGCCGTGCTTCCTTAAGCGGGATTTCCTTGGGCGAAACAACGGACACCTTGCCGGAAACAGCAGGGTCAACAACTATGTTTTCCCCGAGAACTTCCGACATGAAATGAATGAATTTGGAGATTTCAAGCTCCGTAAAATTCATCTGTACCTTGCCCGTTTTGCGCATCTCTTTCGCCGCTGTGACAAGATTTTCTTCATTCTGGTCGGCAGCCGGCGCCGGAAGAATACAAACTCCGGCAATCAGCAAAACTGCAAGCAGAACGGCAACAATTTTTTTCATACAGACATCTCCCCGTTATCCGCCGTTTGAAGGCAGAACAATTTTTATTTTTTTGTTCGTTATTTTGTTTTCAAGCTCAAGCTCGCGCCAGCTGAAATTCGCGTCAGGCTTAAGCTCTGTTGTTTTCCTGTTAAAATCAAGTTTCCCGAAATCTTCGGTAAAAAATTCCTTCGTCTTCTGTTCAGTTTTCCAGCTAAGGTTGTCTTCGCTGCCGTTTTCGCTGACTTCTCCGGTCATAACCTTCGCCCTCAGTTTTTCCGCCGCAAGCAGAAAATCTTCCTGCTCCTTAGCCGCACGCAGTCCGTTCTGCGCCATGACAACCAGTTTCAAAGAGGCTGTCGCCGTCAGAGAAAGCACCGCTACTGCCAGCATTACCTCAATCAGGCTAAAGCCGTGTGATTTTCCGTCAGCCATCAGTTCACGTCATATTTCAGGTTAAGCGTTGAGCCGCCCCGCTGTACGGCAACGTCAAAACGCGAGCCTGACATAAGCGAATTTATTGCGTTTGAAAGGTCTCCGAGATTTGAAATGTTCACCCCGTTGACCGCCTTTATAACGTCGCCCTCGGCAACGCCCGCCATTCCCAGCACGCTGTCGGAAGCAATTCTCTCAATCTTCATTCCGCCGCCGTCGGCAGGCGTCATCTTCATCTTGCCCACCTCGTCGTACGGATTGAGCAGCAGTTTGTCAAGAACCTCGCGCGGCATATAGCCGTCTTTGTCTTTATCAGCCTTGCGCACCGCCGAAAAATCAATTTTGCCTTCGCCCTGCTGTTTGCGGCTGACGGAAGCAGGCTGTCCGCTGCCGCCTACAAGCGAGATGTACAGGGCGCAGCTTTCCCCGTTATGCGAAAGCAGCACCTTGCCGTAGCTTACGTCTTCAAGTGTCCAGCCGCCTATTTCCTGATGCACTAAAATCAGCCTTGTTTCGCCGCCGTCGGAAATCCATGCGCCGACACGGGGAAGTGTGCCCTTAAGCACAAAGTTTTCAGCCGCGGACGCGGAATCTTCCTGCGGAGTGCGCAGCACGGAACCGAACATATTGCTCTTTGAAAGGCTGCCCCCGCCTGAAACCGCGGACGCAGAGACAGTTGACCTGCGGTTCGCGACGGAATTTGCAAGCTCAAGTTTTGCAGAAAGCGTCATCCTCTGCACTGCCGAAGCGGCAAGCAGGACAAAACAGTATGCCGCAAACAGCGAAAGCACAAGGAGAACCGCTGCATACAGCCGTTTCTCCGTTTTGTTTTTATTGTCCGAAGGCTTGGCGCCGCCGAATTTGGGAAGCACGGACTTAAAATTCATCGCACCAGCCTCCAGCTTCCGGGAGCCGTTTTTTCAAGTCCCCTGACCATGCCTTTGCTCAGCATTTCAAAAGCGTTTTCAACGTCCGAAGGCACCTTCATCGCAAGCTGCGCACGGCGGATTTCACCGCTGCCGCGCGAAACCTCGACAAAACCTTCTGCGGAAAATTCGCCGCTTATTTTAATTTCATGCACGCCGATGGTATCTTTATCGGCTGAAATATTCATCGTTCCGCTGTTCCACGCAAGCTGCTGCTTTGTAACAAGCGTGACAGAACCGCTGCCGAGCTCAACCGAGGCGGACGGCTTGCCGCAGAGCGTTTTGAAAATGTCCGGATTAACCGCTATTCTGCCGCTTTTGAACTGCACAAGAGGGAAATCGGCAAGCACGCGGCTGCAAACGAACGTTTTGTCAAACAATCCTTCTGCCGGAGCATTCTGAGCAGAAACGTACACGCCGTTGTTCGCCGCAATTTGGAAAATTTTCGTCACAGCGAAAGACTGAACCGCGTTCCACGGGAAAAACAGAACACAGCCGAGCAGGAAAGCAGGGAGGCATATCAGAAGCATTTTTATTTTCTTCACCGTTCCGCGCCCCCTACCGAAAGTTTAATGAAAAGCAGCCGCTCGCCGTTGGAATTCGCCGCACGAATCTCCGCGGAAGAAATCTGCATACCCTTTGCCGACAGCATCGAGACAAGCTTTTCGAGCTCGTCCGGATACACTCTGTCGGCACGCACAAGCGTCTCTCCGCCGTTTGAATTAAACTGCGATACCCTGTCCGAAAGTCCGGCGGCATTTATAACGTCGGTAAGCGACGTCAGGCTTGCGTCAGCGGCAGACGAACTGTCTGAAACGCTGTAAGCCTTAAGCTGCGTTGCGGCGTTCAAAACGCTGCCTGCGTCGTCAAGCAGGGCTTTGTTTCTGTTAAATTGCGCGAGAGCGGCAAGAAACACAAGCAGGGCAAGCAGCCACAAAACAGCCGCAAGCAGAATTTTCTTTGCAAGTCTCTCGGTTTCACCGCTTCCGGAGAAGAAATTTATGCCCGTCATTTCTTCTTTCCCTCCGTCAGAGAAATCGCAAAACGCATACCGTCTTTCTGCGTCTTCTGAACGCTGTCGGTAACGGCGTCAAAGCCTTTCTCCGCAAGTGCCTTTCTGAAAGCGTCAATAACCGCGGTATCGGAGGCCTTGCCCGAAAGCTGCATTACGTTAGGAGAATAGCGCAGTTCGTCAAGAACAGGTCTTGCCGAAAGCGTTTCCCATGCTGCCGCGATACGGTCAGTATACGTGCTGAACGACGCTTCCGCGGATTCGGAATTGACAGAGCGCAGTTTCTGCATAACCGACGCAAGGGGGCTTGCGCTTGATTCCCCAAGCACGGTTCTGTAAATCTCAGCCGGAGCAGACGCGAAATTTTTTCTGCCGGCAAAATTAACTCCAAGCAAAAGCAGCGCAGCAACGAGGAAAACCGCCGCAGAAAATATCGCGATATCGGTATATTCTTCAAGCTTCGCAGCCAGACGCTCGCTCTCTCCGCCCGCTGAAGCGGTCGAAGAAGACAAATTAAGCGCGAAAGCCCCCTTGCAGACTGCAAGCGCCGAGTCCCCTGTCTGCTGAAGAAGCTTTTCTTCGTCAGGTTCAACCGTGCATATCTTCAAATCCCTGTCAGGGAAAACTTTTTTACCGTATTCAAGCAGCTGAGAGCCAAGTTCCTCCGCAGAGCCGTCCTCAGCGGACAGCCAGCGGTAAAACTGTGCCTCGCCGCCGGCAAAAAGCATTCCGCAGCTGCAGTCTTCATAACTGCACACAACAATACCGTCGCCGTTCACACGGCCGGCGAAAAGATACGGGGCAGGCCACAGCACGCAGTCTCCGAAACGTTTTTCAAGCTCTTCCGTCTCTTCTTTGGAAACAAACCACGCCGCGCCCGAAGTCTCGTTCGCTTTCTGAACGGTAACCTGAGGAACAATGCTCAGACTGTTCTCCCCTGCGCCGAGAAGCGGGCGGAAACGCAGTTCAAGCGCGTCTCTTACGGAAACCTTGCGTCCGAACGGGAAAGAAAAACGGCTGACGGAAAGCGTGCGCAGAGGAACGGAAATTACCTTCCGCTCCCCGGGAAGGACTGCCGTTTTATCACCGGCGTGAACAAAGCGCAGTCTGGCACGCCCGGGCAGCCTGACAGGACGCAGCATATCCGCAACGTCGCTGAAACTGTACTGCCTTGTAAGAGCATCCTTTAAAGACATTCTATTCCTCCCAGCGGAGCAGGCCTGAACCTTCCCCGCGCTGTACGACCGCCCTGTAATTTCTTGAACGCGCACCCTCGATAACCTTAATCGTCAGCTCAAACTGACTGCTTTCCGTTGCCAGTACGTTTGAAAGCCTTGTCAAAGCCGCTGCGGAAAAACCCGGATAATTTTTCAGATCCGAAATCTTCTCAACCGGCGCGGTTTCCCGCGCGGAGGCAAACGACACAGCAGATTCATAGCTTATGCCCGAATCAAGCACGGCAAGCGTTTCGGCACTTGCCGAATTAACGTTTATTTTATCACTTCCAAGCGCAGAAATAAACTGCGCAAGGTATTTTTTGTTCTTATTTTTTTTGTTTTTGGCGCCGTAAAGAAGCTTGTCGTCAACACCGTCAAGCAGCTTCAGCTCTGACAGGTCATACAGCGGCCTGTTGAGATAATTCCGCTTTTCCTCGCTTCCCATTCTCTGCTCCAAATCGGTATCCATAAAATCAAGCGCCGGCTGCGCAAGATCAGGCTTGCCAACCTCAGCCCAAATATCCTTCCATGGTTGTTCATATTCCGTGCGAACAGTATTTCCGTCAGGAAGAAAAATTCCGCGCGTTGAAATCCTGTCATCAAGCGGCCGTATCTTAATCTCAATTTTAAAACTGCCGAGTTCCATGACAATTCCGCCGTCCGGAGCATACAGCCTTTCGCTGGAGCTGTCATATCCGTTGTTATCCTCGCTGATTTTCCGCGACGCATAGGTACACGCTTCCCTCGCCGCGCAGCGGGAACGGAAAGCAAAATCCTCCGTTGAAGCGCGAAGCAGCTGCACGCGGACAAACCAGGCGAAAGCAACCGCCGAAGTCAGCAGCAGCGTAACCGCAAACAACACGGACAGCAGGACAAAACCTCTATCTTTCTTCATTCTTCCGCGCATTTTTTCTCTCATTTTTATTATCCGTCTCCGCCGTTTCATCTTTCGCAGCGGTTTCCTGCGTACCGTTTCCGGCGCTGCCTGACACACCGCCTCCGAAATACTCCTCGTACTCCGTCACGGCATCGCCGCGTTTCAGTTCAATTTTCACAGCCTCAGGCAGCTGTCCGGAATAATCCTCGTTCCACTCAGAACCCTGCAGCGCGTATATCTTCATACCCGTCACGGAAGGGATAATATTTTTTCCCGTTTCAGGCTTAAGCTTTTCAATATCAACGTTTGACGGCTTTCTGTCCGCCGCGCCTTCAAGCAGCAGATTTTCATCAAGAGGCAGCGCAAGCTCCCAGCGGTAAAGCCCGCTCTTGATTTTTTTGAGACTGTCCTCCTTAAACACACGATAGACGCAAAGCGCGGCAGGGCTGCCCTTTTTCAGCGGACGGAGCGAAAAAACGGCAAGCCTGTCGTCGTCTTCAATCGAAAGCCCCGAAGCTCTCTCAATTCTCACCGGCGTTTCCCCGTCGCGCACAACTGTACGCAGTTCCGCGAAAATGCCGAGAATCGTCTGACGCTCCTTGTTGTACGCAATACGGCTCTTCTGGGCATCGTCAAGCGACTTCACCGTAAAAACAAGCGGAGCCAGAGCCGCCGCGGAAATAATTCCGAAAATTGCGACTGCAATCATTATTTCAATCAGTGTGAACGCTCGTCTTTTCAAAAAAAACACAACTCCAAAAAATTAAATTACCAATTACCAACAAAAAAACTTTAAGGGCGCACTTAGCACTTAGTTAGCTATAAGCTATAAGCGTTAAGCTTTAGAACCTTTAAGGCTTACTGCTTCTCTTCGTCTTTCTGCGGGCTCCGTCAGGAAGACGGGGATTTTGTTGTCTCTTAAAGGTTTTAGCCAACCGCTAACAGCCGTCAGCAACGCGGCAAGCGCCTTTAGTTCTTCGTTCTGCGTTGCTTTTATACTCTCGCTAACGCTCGGTATTCCCTGCGGTCATCTGCTTACCGCTTATAGCTTGCAGCTTATGGCTTAAAATCTACAGCGGAAAGAACCATATCGCCCATACGTTGCCGAGAAAATGAAAAATCATCGGCGGCAGAACGTTGCCGTATTTCTCGCGAAGAAAACTCATCACAAGCCCCGGAAAAAACGTCGCAAGCAGCCAAAAATTCCTGAACACCACAAGGTGCGACGCCGCAAACAGAACATTCGTCAAAATTGCCGCAACAAAAATCCCCGTGCGGCGTTTCAGTAAAGTCTGAACCCAGCCGCGGAAAAAAGTCTCCTCAATAACGGCGGCAGCCACACCGGCACCGAGCATATCAAAAACAGTCTTCGCGTCCCTGCGAAAAAGCACGCCGGCGCCCGGCCAGCACAAAGCAGCAGGCGTCAGCAGCAAAAGGATACCGGCGCTCGCAAGCAAAGTAAATTTAAGCGACTGTCTGTCCGCATGCCACTCAAGACCGTACTCTGCCGTATTCTCACTGCGAAAACGGCACCACACGTACGGAAAATAAAGCATAGCCGCGCCGACTGCCAAAGAACAAAAATTTTTCATAGCGCTATTATACAGCCAAAACGCCGCAAATAAAAAAACTCCGGAAAAATCCGGAGTTTTTTCGGTAATTTTTGTGCGATTTTTGCCTTACTTTCCAAACTCATACCACGCGCCGAGGTTCGCGCCTATGCTGTCGCGTTTGCCCGTGTAGCCCGTCAGTCCGAGTTCCACTTTCCAGGGGCTGTTCGCTTTGTGGTATTTAATGCCGAGTTCCGCTACCCCGCTTCCGCCTTTGAAGTCAGGTTCAAGCAGGCTGTATTCTCCCATGTGTCCTTTGGCAACTCCGTCAAATTCGTATTCATAGGCAAGTCCGCCGAAGAATTTCACGCCGTTTTCGTTTTCTTTGCCGTTGTAACGGAAGCCCGCGCGAAGTCTGTGAGAGTTTATCGCGTCAAGGTCAAACTGTTCCCCGTCTATTACCGGACTGTCGCTGTTCTGTCTGTTCCAGAGGTATTTGACGTAGGTATCTATGTTTGACTCATTTTTGAGCGCCCATTTGTAGCCAAGTCCAAGATGTGCTCCGAGATATGCTTCGCTTGTGTCAAAGCGGGTGCTTTCTCCGGGGTTGAATGTTTCGCTGTTGTAGTCGCTGTTGATATGTCCCGCTCTGAAACTTGCT
>JAGHTZ010000029.1 GCA_018065065.1 Candidatus Equadaptatus faecalis
GAAGAACAAAAAATCTTTGTCTTGCTGCATGGAACGCAGCGGAAGTGCAGCATCCAGCGACGTTACGCAAGTGAAACGAGCGTTAAGGTTTTAATTTGTTCGTTTGTCGTTCTTAGTTCGTCGTTTGTTTTAATCTACACGCCCCTAAGGGGCTGTGTTTACTGTACCCAAATCAAATTTTACAGGAGGAAACTATCCAATGAAAAAGACGGCAGTGCTGTTCTCATTCCTGACGAAAACTATGCAAAAGCAAGATATTAAATCATACTGCAAAAATATATATCGGGGAACTGCAATCAGTCCTCCGCTTTTGTGTTCTCATACAGTCCGTCGCGGAAAACATATAACTTTTCAATAATCCATCGCAAAATAATTGCTTTTTTTTAGAAAATCAGGTTGCCATTTGAAACAGTTTTGCCGTTTTTGTAAATGTAGGGGCAAGAAACAAATCTTATTATGCCTTGCTTGCGGGCGAACTCCTGAACGTTTGGGGACTTGCGGAAGTCTTACGCTGAATATATCAGCCAAACGAACGTTTAACTCCGCGGAGCCAGCCCGCCCCGATAAAAAATAAAAATCGCATTCGCGTTTGCGTAATCCCGTCTTCAGGGCTGCGACAAATCCGCACCTGTTCGAGGTACGACGATTGAAGCGCTGCAACACGTAAAACACACGCAGTAGTGGGCACTGCCCGGCTTCAAGTCCACACACGGCTCCCTCTCACAGCCTTGGGATTGTAACACCGTCAACAAAAATGCAGCACAGTTTCAAACAAACGAACAAACGGCGCACCGTCAAATCTCGGCGGCAAAGCCGTTTGTCCGCGTACCAAAATACTGAAAAACGAAAACCGCCGGAGACGCAACGCTCAAACGCCTTGCCAAAGGGCTCGGCAAAGAAATACGCATTGACTTTGTCACTCCGAAAGTGCAGCACAGAGTCACCCAGGCGGAATAATCCAACAGCAAACATAAAAAAGCGTGGGATTGTACTCAGTCCCCCGCTTTTGTTTTGGTATATTATGTAAAATTACGTTTCGTCGACGAACTTGCCATTACATTCATTGTCAACTGTAACAATATAACTCTACACGGTTGTATACGTTAATTCTTTATTTGCAAAATCATCGAAGAAATTTCTGCAACCTAACCGTCCGCTTTTGATATTTTCAGCCAAATACAGAAGATTTTCAACAGAGATTGCGCCTCCATTTATTCCGGAATGAGTATTGGATATATACTCTAACTGCTGCTCAAAGTTTCCTTTCAGGTATGAGGTCACAAATAAAAAGGTGAAATTACATACATTCTCCGGAAATTCCTTCCACCATTCATTTGGGGGTATGCAGGGAAGTCTGCGCTGGTTTTCATTCACGTAACGCCCCATTTCATCTGCGGAATGTACCGGGATATTAAACCCGTCTTTGTATGACTTATTATCAATAATTGTTCCACAATTACCATAAGAAATTATAATGTCCGGTCTGTTTGCGTCCCCAAGCCTTTTTCCTGAAAATCCCATTTCATTTACAAAAAGCGATGCCGTTTGTATCTCAAATTCTCTTGCATCTGAATTTTTGCTTGATTTCGCAGCAGCATCACTGTACGCCAAATCAATCAGGGCAAGATAATCGTGCTTCACATTAATTAATCTGTCTCTCACTCTGTCTTTTATGTCATTGACAATTTCTTTACTGCATTTAGAGCGTTGAGGCAGAACAAGTGATTTTATCATATCATGCAGTTTATATTTTCCATTGCGCTCTGTAATCTCTATGCCGATAGAATATAAACCTTTGATATGATCCTTAACAGTACTTTCAGAGACAGTGCCATCCGCTGTTTTCAATGCTGTTGCAATTTGTTTGAGGCTTTTGGAAGAAACAGAGAGCGTGTTCAAAATAGACGCCCTCTCGTATCGTAAATAATTTGCGCCGGGAGCCTTGTTTGAAGCAAGCATTTCAAACATTACAATACGCGGAATTCTTTTATTGCTCGAATTACCTTTTGCCATTATTAGGGCTTTTTCTCCTGCTCGTGTAATAGAGTAAGCCTGTAATTTAGCTGTATAGGATTTTTCTCTATAAATCTCTGTTACCTGTTTGGTCGACTTTGTAACCCAGCCCATCTGCATCAGCCAACTTGCTATGCCGCGAGCATATTTATCCGAGTCGCCTTCCTCATTGTTTCTTATACTTGTTTTCTGATTTGCTGGAGCTTCACAATAGTCGCAAAGATATGCCGCCTGCGGAATTGAAGTAAAACCCAACTCACCTTTGAACCCAAGTTCTTTTCCCAACTCAAATTTTGTAAGTTCATCTGTTTGTTTTAAAAGAGACAGTATTCTGATTACCGGAGGATAGGAAAGCAACGCTACGCTTAAAGCTTCTGTCTCACCGCAGGAGTCAGCTTCTGACATGGCGAGTTTTCTGCCCAAATCAGAGATTTTACATGTATCTTCCGCTATATTATATTCTAATAAGCCACATGATATTGCCCAGCGCAGATAACCATCAGCAGTCCAGTCATCAACGTACGGTTTTTTGATTGTAATAGTGCTGCCTTGCCTCCCTGCGTAAGTTCTGCTCTGTTGTGCATCAATAACAGCTTGGACTATGCCTGTACATATTGCATCTGCCCGACGCCCACTTGAACCCTTGCCTTTCAAAAGGTTGTAGTCTATTTTTAATGTTTCTTTTGTCAACTGTTCACGAAAGGTTGTATAGTCCTGTTTTGATATTAGTTTGTAGCGATTAAGCAACGGCAGTCTTTCATTGACAAGCCACAGATTAACCTTTGAGTTAGGCTCAAAAATGCTCACGACTTTTTTCAATTTTGCCAAATCAGCAGGATTTTGCACCCAGCCAAATGTCCTGTTAGGCATCATACCGCAACTCCTTAATAATTTGTAATCAAAACTTCTATCGTTCTGTTGTTTTTATTATTTGAGTGGTAATTGCAATTATTGTAATTGAAGGATAACGTGTGCATGTTATAATTCCTCGCAGCTTTCCAGTCAAGCAAATGTTCGTTCTTCAAACCTTTATGTTCAGCGACATTGGACAATGCAAATTTAATACCTTTTGCATTTAGACTGTCCAAGATAGAAAAAAGCTGTATATCGTCCTGTTCTCTCCAACCTTTAAAGCCGCGTTTGCCATCGTTATAGCTCCCGCAGCTCATAAGGTACGGAGGGTCAGCATACACGAAATCTCCATTTTTCAGTATACTGTAATCAAATTCTGTAAAATCCTTTGTTGAGAATTTTATGTCTTCAAGTTTATCCAGTATTTTCAGAAGGTTCATTCGCATTGTTTCATTAAAGGAACTGCGATTCTTCCCAAATGGGTTGTTGTATTCATGCCGTGTGTTAAATCTAAACTGATAATTAAAACTGTAGCACATTAAGACGTAAAGATCCAACGGTGCAGGATGCAGATTATAATACGCTCTAAAGCAATCATATCCTGCCTTATTGGTTTTGCTCAGCTGCCATTTATCTATTGTTGCGTCTATATACCCAAGTATTTCTTCTCTGCTATGTTTCTGAAATTCCTGAAAAATCTGTATGACATGATAGTTGATATCATTAGCATATTTTTTCTTCGCAGATGTGTTGATTACAACATCACAGCCTCCGGCAAAAATATCAACCATTGTTTCAATATCCTGAGGAAAAAGGCTATGCATCTGTTGTATTATCCTGTATTTATTCCCTATGTAGTTCATAGGCGATTTAACGTATTCCATTACCGTCTCCTTAGAAAGTATAACTGTTCTTTTAATCCCTGTGTATTGTTTGGAATCTTGTTCTTATATCTCCGATAATCATACTCATACAGTCTAAATGTATCTTTTACCGCGTATTGCCTGCAAAGCCGACACAAAAAATCAGTCGAAAGCAACCCTTCATTATTATAGCTGATTATTATGTATTTTGACTTAGCAAGATTTAAAAGATTATCAAAAGCAGTTGCCACGGCGTTTTTTTTGCAAAAAGGACTTTTTTGATTTTGGTATTCCCGCATACCTGTAACACCGCTTATCTGAGGATTATCATACTTGGCAATAGTTTCAAGCAAATGATAATTTGGCAGATATTCACGTGAGTTATACGGCGGATCCGCATACAACACATCGGTTTCTTCCGACAGAGCCTCCGAATAATCAAGGTTCATACACTTTGCAGGCTTGTTCGTATGATTTATTGGCAGAGGCTGTAATTTTAGTTTATTAAATGTCCTGTTGTCCCAATATTTCAAGTAAGCCCCAAATGTGCCCGTAATATTCGCAACATACGGAACTGCTTGTAAAAGAATTGCAAGCAGATAAAAATATTCATCTTCAGATATCGCTCCTTCATTTTTCCATAACTCTATCTGCATACGTATCAAATCTATTTTTATTGCGTTGTCATTCTGAAAGTACATCCGCTGCGAGTTTATATTTGGTGAATAGTTATTGTATACAAAACAATCTTCCAAAGCAAACGGAGTTTTATCCAACGTAATTCCATTCAAAAAGTCAAACGGTTCTATTCCTTTCAAGCCAGAAAAGATTGGGAAATTCTTTAATCCAAGCGTGCCTCTTGCAATTACATAGCTAAAATATAGAAAATCGTTTGTGGTAACATTAAGTTTCAATTTCATAAAATGCGTTGACACTGCACAGGAACCGGAAAAAACATCCAAAATGCTGTGAATGTCGGAGCAGTTTTCTTTCAACACATTTGATATGTTATTCAACATTAAAGTTTTGCCGCCAATATAGCGCATATCAAAAATCCTTTCTGTTTTGTTCGATAAGGCGTTTTTTTCCGTCAGAGGCAACAAGTTTCAACCGGTTACATTTTGTAACCAACTCATTTCCTTCGTCTGTCAGGCGCTTTTTCGTTACTTTCCAGTAGTTTCTTGCTGCCTGATAATCAACCGCATCGGTCAAAGCACCGATAACGTCAACTACGGAGAAGTACCATTCCTGTCGTTCTTCGTCCCATGCAGTTCTGATTTTTCTGTTTTCAAAAAGCTGTACCGCGTTCTCCGTCATTGCAGTATCTCCTTTGCAGTCCGGCTGCTTCGTTTCTTTCGTTTATATTATCGCAGTTCAAACAAAAAATGTCATTTTGAAAATGACATTTTTTGAAAATTTTGTGCTGTACTGCTCCGTTTCGGTACAAAAAACAGGCTGAATTTGCCGTTCAGCCCGTTGCACATACAGATTATATCGTAAGGTTGTCGAGCAGCTGCTGATATACGGGGTGCAGTTTTTCGTATTCTTTGTTTATTTCTTCCTGTATGGCTTTTTCTTCTTCCGTCAATTCAGTCTCTTTTGTTTTGCCGTCAAGCTCCGCGCGTTTGCGGTCTTCCCAGTTTGTTTTATATCTGTCATCGCAGTAGCGCAGTCCGTCTATGTTTTCGTAAAGCTCCGGTTTTATGTAGGCTCCGAGGGAGTCAAGTATAAAATCTATGCCTTCGGAGCGGGCAAGTTTCGCCGCCGGTACAAAGTCGCTGTCTCCCGATATAAGCACTATCTGTTCGCAGAGGCGTTTATAGGCAAGGCTCGCAATGTCAAGCCCTATCTGCATGTCAACTCCTTTTTGCGACACTTCAAGGCGGAAGTCTCTTTCCGTCAGTTCTTCAAGGCTTTTCTGTTTTGACAGGATATTTTCAAGCACGTTCTGGCGTATGGTGTAATGAGCCTGTTTTTCGTTAAGTATTCCCATGCGCAGGGCGACTTTGCGTTTGTGTTTCAGTTCTTCGATAAATCTCATGTTCCAGTCGTACTGCGTCCGTCTTGAGAGGTCGATTTCTTCCCGTCTCAACGGGTGAAAAACTTTTGCGGCAACCGGCAGACAGTCGTAATAATATATGCGGAACAGTTCCGTTTTGCCTTCCGTTCCGTATTCAAGATGTCTGTAGCAGTATTTAATCATTTCTTCAGCACGTTCTTCCGCGCTTCTGTTGCCTATGCACTTGAACGCCCGCTGTTTGTAAAATGCCCCGTCAATGAATATCGCGGTTTTCATTCACAGCCAGCCCCTTTCTTTTTGGAAATTGATTGCGGAGTATATTTTCGCACAATTCTTTGATTTTGTCCCGTAAATTTTCAGACTGCAAAAAATGTTATTCAGACCGTTGGGTTTTATTTGATTATTACGGCTCGGCGGCGGGAGAACGGCGTTATTCTATCATTATCTGTCTTCTTTGAGTATGAAGCTGTTTTACGGACATTTTTCCGCCGTACAGATAAACCGCCGCTTCGGTGATATACACGCAGCGGCTTTTGTTTAAGGCATTTTTAGGTTTAATTTCCGAGACAAGAGCGTAACGTTTGCTGAAATATTCATTTCCCGCTTCGCCGCCGTACATTTCAGGGGCGCGTTTCGGTATGCCTAATTTCTGTGCCTCCGGCATCCACGAAAGACTGTAATTTTCGTCAACGATATACGCCTTAATTTCAGTATGGCTGTTTGCCGACGAAATTTCATCTATGATTTTGTCATCTAGTTTTATTGCGGGATTTTCAAGCGCTGCGGCAGATACCGAAAAATCGGGCAGAATTTCGCCGTTTGACAATTTTATTTTAAGGCTGTCAAAAAGCACGTTTTGAACCTGCACAGCAATATTGTCCTCTGCCAGTATTTCTGTCTGAATACTCAGCGATTCGGAAAATTTCGCTGCAACAGTCAGGCAGAACGCGGCTGACAAAATCGCCGCGGTCAGAACGGGTAAAAAGGTTATAACCGTTATCAGTCCACGGTGTTTGGCTGAAAATTTTCTCTGTCTACGCAATTTGTCAGGCTCCATACAGTTTTAGACGCATACAGCGCTTTTTTGCAGTCAAGACCGCGCCACTCTTTGAGCAGCTCAGCATTTGACACGTCTTCTTCAAAATCAAGCAGTTTAATTTCTCTTTCACGTCTTTCTCTGTTTCCCTTGGCAAGTATATATACCGTCAGCTGTTTTGTTCCGCCGTTTTTCAGAATAAAACGCACGTCTTCTATGCCGTCAACGCGCGGCTGAGAACCGCTTGTCCTGTAATCATAAGTATACAATTTTCCGTCAGACGCATACAATTTCATTGCACAAAATAGATATAATACTTCACCGCTTGGTATGGTGAAATTTTCAGACGAAGTATCGCCGGCCGTAAGCGAGCTTCCCGTAATTTTACTCACCAGCAGCGGCACGGGTTTGGGCGACATTCCGCCGAAAAGAACGTAATTTTTGACACCGGCATACTCTCCGCTGTACACAGCTTTGATTTTATCGGAGGGCAGATTCACGTTGAATTTTATGCTGCCGCTGCCGCTAAAAGCTGTTTTGACCGAGGTAAAGCATTTTTCTCTTTTTGCATAGGCGATTTTCAGCTGCGCGTTATTTTTTCCATTGTAAGCAACAACTGAGACGGGGCCGTCCCATGAAAACGGTTCGGATGAGGTATTCTGAAATGATTTTTTGTATTCAGTTTCTTCGGAGGGCATTCCGTAGCCGCAGAAGAAGAGAGGCTGTTTCATAACAGCTTCCGCCGCGCATATTCTCTGCATTGCGGCACGCATATCATAGAGACGCAGACTGTTGTCAACAGTATTTTTAAACAACGAAAGCACGGCAGGGAAAAACAACGCGGCAATAAACGCCGCAGCTAAAGCCTCAACAAGTATTGAACCTTTACTTTTTCCAGAATAAAGCTGCATTTTTTCCTTTGCGAAGCATGGAATTTTTCGAAGTGATTACAATTTTCGCGCAACCGTTAGCCACCGTGCTTTCTGACACGGCGTATCTGCCGCCCGTATTGTACGTTCCGCTGCACGTCAGACTGCTCAGCGTTTCGGTGCAATATTTTTGCAAAGTATAGTTTTCAACAGCGTTCACGGCAATTTTACCGGAGTAGACTATGAGCGAATAAACCATGCCGGACAGAATAAACGCCAGCGTAACACCGAGGACGGTTTCAAGAAGCGCAAAGGCTTTATCTTTTTTGTGCAGCATTTTTATTCCTCAAATTCAAACATATACAGTTCGTCTGCGCTGACTTCCGCGTTCAAAATCTTTGCCGCAAGCGCGTCGTGCAGGCTCTTCGTGCCGTGTTCCACGGCGTATTGGAGCATTTCACGAGAAGACGCTCTGGAATTAATCATTTCGGCAAGATTTTTATCTATCTGCAAAATCTCGGCTATTACCGTTCTTCCGCTGCTCCCCGTATGTCTGCAGTGTTCGCAGCCTTCCGCCCTGTATATACGCGCTTCTCTGCCGCATTTCAAAAGTTCCAAGGTCTTTGCGTCCGCCGTGTATTCCTTCATGCAGAACGGGCAAAGTCTGCGTACAAGCCGCTGCGCCGCAACGTATTTCAGCGAGGCGGCAAGCAGATACGGCTGAATGCCCATATCAAGCAGTCTGCTGACGGCACTTACCGTGTTATCGGCGTGAAGCGTACTTAAAACAAGATGCCCCGTCAGTGCTGCTCTTATCGCAAGTTCCGCGGTTTCAGTATCTCTTATTTCACCGACCATAATTTTGTCGGGGTCCTGTCTCAGCACCGAGCGGAGTATATTGCTGAAGCTGAGGCCTATTTTGTCGTTCACCTGCACCTGATTGATGCCTTTCAGTGTGTACTCTACGGGGTCTTCTATGCTGATTACGTTGCTTTTACTGCTGTTCAGCCTTTTCATCAGCGCGTGCAGCGTCGTGGATTTGCCGCTGCCTGTAGGACCGGCAATCAAGATTAAACCGCTGTCAAGCTTTATCGCTTTGTGCAGTATTTCTGCGTCTCGGCTTTCAAAACCGAGCCTGTCAAGTTCAAAACTGCTGAGATCCTGTTTCAGGAGCCTTAAAACGGCTTTTTCTCCAAATATTGTCGGCAGTGTTGAAATTCTTATATCCACCGTGCCGTCGTCAGCCCTGTAAAACATTCTTCCGTCCTGCGGACGGCGTTTTTCGGCTATATCCATATTCGCCGCGATTTTAAGCCGTGCAATAATCTGTGCATGAAGTTCAGAGTCAAAATTCAGCATATTGAACAGCGTTCCGTCAATTCTGCACCGCACCCTGGTAATATCTCCAAGCGGTTCGAAATGCACGTCAGACGCTCTGTACTCTACTGCTTTGTGCAAAATCGCGTTTATAAATTCGGCGGCGGCATTTTTTTCTTCCGGCGGTACAGCGTAATTTTCCGGCTCAGTTTTTGCGGTTCCTCTGCTTTCAGGCTGTTCAACAGCAGGATAAAATTTATAAAACAGCTTTATAAGTGAAGCAAGCTCCGTTTCAGGCACAACGTAAAGCTTCAGTCTGCCTGAAATAAGCCTAAGTTCATCTGTAACAGACGTGTCAAGCGGGTTGGAGAGCGCTGCTTTCAGTACGCCGTCTGCAAGTTCAAGAGGAAGAACGTTCAGGCGGACGGCAGAAGCTTCCGGAATAAGCTTGAGTGCTGAATAACGCGGACAAAGCTCTCCCGCTGCCGCAAATTCGCAGTCACAAACCTCAGCAGATATCTTTGCCGCGACTCTTTCAGGAAAATTTCCGCCTTCAAAAATTTTCGCAAGCTGCTTTTTGTCTTCAAAAGCAGCTTTTAGGACAGCCGCCTTTTGTTCTCCCGCAACGTCTTTCAGCTCGGCAAGTATTTCGGTTATTCGTTCCTTTTTGTCCATTTATCCTCGTCTCTTAGTTTCCGGCACCATTTTGCCGCATGACACAAAAATCCGGCATTTGCCGGATTTACTTAAAAAGTTCTTCCGCCGGATCTGATTCATCCGTAAATTTTTCGTTCGGTGCGTCGCCCCAAAGTGAGTCAAGCCTGTAGTAATTGCTTCCTTCTTTGCTGAGTATGTTAATTACGAGATGACCGGCGTCAACAAGGCACCATTTGCTGCTGTCCGCTCCTTCAACGTTGTACGGTACTTTTATTTTGTCAAGGAATTCTTCGGCAGTATCGCGCAGTGTTTTCGCATGAAGATCGCTGCGGGCTATCGCAACAATAAATGCCTCGGTGAAACCTGATACTTCGCTCAAATCGTGCACACTGACTTCAAGCGCCTGTTTGTCCATCAAAGCATCGATTATCGGTTTGTAATTTTTCATAAAGCTTTCGTCAGGCTGTGTCATTTTTTTCCTCCCGTGTAAATTTAATTCTGTGACAGTACGTTATTTTACCGTTTCTTTTATGCTTTCAAGCATTTTAAATACTTCCTTGTAGTCATGCCCCAGTATAACGGACACTTTTGTCGTCTGTGCGTTGGAGCGTATCAGATTGTCCGGTACGCTGAGCAACGCTCCGAGTTTCTTCGCGCTTTCGGCATCGGAAGAGCCTGAGCCGGTAGGGTAAGAAATCGTCGAAGCCGCACCCGTCGGATAAGAAATATTAGTGTACATGTAATCGTTATGTTTTGCATTGCCCACATAGACAACGTCCACGCCAAGGGTCTGCAATTCCTTTGCAAGCGCGGCTGAAATTCCTTTGGCTCCGGATCCGTTAAGCACGGCGACAGGCTGTGTAATGCCCTGAACTGTCTTAAGGATTTCTTCTTTATCCCTTACAGCCGCAGTTTTTCCGCCTCCTGAAGTCTGTCTCGCTTCTTCTGACGCTGATGAGTAGCCCTTGG
The DNA here is from genome assembly GCA_018065065.1 of Candidatus Equadaptatus faecalis. NCBI lineage: Bacteria > Thermotogati > Synergistota > Synergistia > Synergistales > Synergistaceae > Candidatus Equadaptatus > Candidatus Equadaptatus faecalis. The sequence continues at coordinate 10,597 of JAGHTZ010000029.1, forward strand.
TATATCCTGCAGTGACGCCGGACTCCCCAAGCTCTTTGCTGCCGTTTTGAAGATCGCCGAGCGTCGCGTTGATAAAACGTTTTCCGTACGCCGGATCGCCTATCCAGAAACTGAGTCCGTCTATAAGGTCAGCTTCTCCGTAAAGCGTGCTCATGTAAATGTCCTCGCGCTTAAATTCGGATACCGCAAAACCCGCAAGAGCGGTTGCCAGCTTTATCGGCATATTTGTCTGGAATACCTCCAGTGTGCTTGACACAATTGATGGAAAGCGGGTTATAACCGCCGGTGAATAAGCCTTTTTCAGCAGTGCTTTTATAAACTGCTGCTGTCTCTGAACGCGGCCGATATCCCCCTGCGCGTCTTTTCTGAATCTGACGTAAA
>JAGHTZ010000030.1 GCA_018065065.1 Candidatus Equadaptatus faecalis
TCAATTTTTCTTCCCGAACAGCAATGCGGAGAAATCCACCGGGCGGCGGCAGCTTGACGCGCTGCTGGACGGTATGAGCGATAAAGGCATACGGATTGTAACCGCAACAGCAAGGGAGATAACGGAAGTCGAAAAAGCAGAGGATTAACCTCACAATATGAGAAATCGGGAGATTGCAGCGCATGGCGGCTGCAATCTTTTTTTGCGTCCAAAATCAAAGGAACGCGCAACAAATACCGCCTTTCGGTGGGGGTATGGAGTAGATAGCAAGCACAGCAAACGAGTACCCGTTTGCGGAAAATGCTTGTTGGGATAATCCCAAACCCTTATACCGAAAGGCGGTGCGGAAATGGAAAACCGAAAGAGAAATATACAGATGAAGTTTTACGTTACGGAAGAAGAAAAGCGGCTGATCGACGAGAAGATGAAGCAGCTTCCCATAAAGCAGTATGGGGCATACTTCCGTAAAATGGCGATAGACGGGTATATTCTTGTCGTTGACCGAAGCGACACAAAAGCATATATCCGGGAACTGCAAGCGGTGAGCCGGAACATCAACCAAATTGCAAAACGCGCCAATGCGACGGGGACGGTTTACAGGCAGGATATAGAGGACATTAAAAAGGCGGTGGACGAGATATGGCGGTTACAAAGACGCACCCTATTAAATCAACCTTAAAGGCTGCGATAGACTATATCTTAAATCCCGAAAAGACAGACGGGAAGCTGCTTGCGTCCTCTTTCGGCTGCGGGCTGGAAACCGCCGATATTGAGTTTGCATGGACGCGGGAAGCTGCCGGAGATCGCGGCACACATTTAGGGCGGCACTTGATACAATCCTTTGCGGTGGGAGAAACCACACCGGAAGAAGCGCACAAAATCGGCATGGAACTTGCCGGGGCGGTATTAGGCGGCAAGTATGAGTTTGTTTTGACAACTCACGTCGATAAAGACCATCTGCATAATCACTTGATTTTCAACGCGGTTAGCTTCGTTGACTACAAAAAGTACCATTCCAACAAGCAAAGCTATCACTTTATCCGGCGCACCAGCGACAGGATATGTAAAGAGCATGGGCTATCCGTCGTCGTACCGGGACAGGACAAGGGAAAAAGCTATGCAGAATACACCGCCGAAAAGCAAGGGACAAGCTACAAAGCAAAGCTGAAAACGGCGATAGATACTCTCATTCCCCAAGTGAAAGATTTTGACGAACTGCTGCGCCGCTTGCAGGAAATGGGGTATGAAATCAAACAGGGCAAATACATTTCCTTTCGCGCTGCCGGACAGGAACGGTTTACCCGCACAAAGACGCTCGGCGCGGCCTATACGGAAGAAGCGATAAAGGAGCGTATCAAGGGCGTGTATGTTGCCAAAACAAAAACGCTGCGGGAAGATAAGAAAATCCGGCTTGTCGTCGATCTTGAAAACAGTATCAAAGCCCAACAGTCGGCGGGCTATGAACGGTGGGCAAAAATCCATAATCTGAAACAGGCTGCTAAAAGCATGAACTTCCTAACCGAAAACAAGATTGAGTATTATAGCGAACTTGAAAGCAAGATAGCCGATATTATGACCGCTCATGACGCGGCGGCAAAGGCGGTTAAGGAAGTGGAACAGCGTATGTCTGATTTGTCGCTGCTTATCAAGCACACCACCACATACCGACAGTTAAAACCGATTTACGATGAATACCGAAAATCGCCGGACAAGGAAAAGTATCTGCGGGGGCATGAAAGCGAAATTATCCTGTTTGAAGCTGCGGCAAGGGCATTAAAGGAAATGCAGATAAAGAAGCTGCCCGATCTCGCCGCGCTGCGCAAGGAGTATAGAAGCTTAAACGACAGGAAAACCAAATTGTATGAAGATTATCGGCAAGCCAAGAAGCAAATGCAGGAATACGGCGTTGTCAAAAAGAACGTCGATAGTATTCTTTACCCGTCCCAAAGCAGGGCGCGGGAGCAGGAGCGATAAGGCGCAAAACATGGGGTGGCAAGTGGAATGTTAAGGGCTGAAAACGCCTGTGTTTCTGCGGCTTCCAGCGCATGAAAACGACATAGACGATAAAGTATATTCAAACCCGCAAAAACGGCTTTCTAATTGTCCACGCAAGGACAAAAAAAGAACAGGGGCGCGGTGCCGGAAATCGGCAACCGCGCCCCTGTTCTCTATGGGCTATTCCTCGTCGGTCATGGAAATTCCCCTTTCTGAATAATAGTGCGGGGCGGTGGCACTTCTTGCTGTCGCCCCTTGATTGCCTACCAGCAAAGGCGGGCGGGGCTGTC
>JAGHTZ010000031.1 GCA_018065065.1 Candidatus Equadaptatus faecalis
AGCGTATCAACAACATACGCAGGTCTTTCGATACCTGCGCATGTAAGCTTCTCTATTGCCGTTTTTCTGTACGCTCCGAGTTTCATTATACCGCGAGAGCCTTCAGTTTTTCAGCCTGATCGGCTTCCGAAAGAACCCTGATAAGCTCGTAGAGGTCACCGTCAAGTATCTGGTCAAGCTTGTACAGCGTAAGGTTTATTCTGTGGTCCGAAAGCCTGTTCTGCGGGAAATTGTAGGTTCGTATGCGTTCCGAGCGGTCGCCCGTTCCGACCTGTCCTTTTCTTTCGTCTGCGCGCGCGTTGTTCTGCTTCTGCATTTCAAGGTCGTAAAGCTTCGTGCGCAGATACTGCATCGCCTTCGCGCGGTTTTTGATCTGCGAGCGCTGGTCCTGACAGGTGGTTACAATACCTGTCGGAATGTGGGTAATGCGGACCGCGGAGTCTGTCATGTTAACGTGCTGTCCACCTGCTCCGCTTGCGCGATAGGTGTCAATTTTCAGATCCTCGGCGCGGATTTCAATTTCAACGTCTCCGGCTTCGGGAAGAACCGCGACCGTGGACGTTGACGTATGAATACGTCCGCTTGCCTCCGTTTCAGGCACACGCTGGACACGGTGAACGCCGCTTTCAAATTTCAGGCTGCTGAACGCGCCCTTTCCGTCAACGCGGAAGATAATTTCTTTATATCCGCCTATACCGGTTTCGTTTGAAGAAATTATTTCAACAGTCCAGCCCTGGCGTTCGGCGTAGCGCACGTACATACGGTAAAGGTCGGCTGCAAAGAGAGCAGCCTCGTCGCCGCCCGCGCCTCCGCGTATTTCTATTATGACGCTCTTGTCATCGTTTATGTCTTTCGGAAGAATCAGGACCTGAATTTCATGTTCAAGCTTCGGTATCTGCTGCTCAAGCGTTTCACATTCCTCTTTCGCAAGTTCTTTCATTTCCTCGTCATCGCCGGAAAGCATTTCCCGCGCTTCGTCGAGCGACTGTTTTGCCTTTTCGTAGCGCATAAAGGCTTCCATAACCGGCTCAAGCTCGGAATGTTTTTTTGCAAGCTGCTGAAGTTCCTCCTGATTGTTCACAACTTCAGGATCAGCCATTTTTGTCTCAATTTCTTTGTAACTCTTTTCTATTTCTTCAAGCTTTGCGCGAAGATCCATTTGCTACACCTGCATTTCGTCAGTTTTTTCTTTATTTGTTCCGCTGTTTTCAGCGTTAAGCTTCTTCTTGTTTTCCCACTCCGCGCTGTTGTCCTTTTCGGGATGCAACGCAAGGTCAAGAGCCGCTATGGCAACCTCAAGCTGATCTTCGGACGGAACACGCGTCGTAACGTACTGCAAAGTAAGCGCCGGTGCTATGCACGTCTTTCCCCAGCCGTCCGATTTTGCCGCTGCGCGGATAAATTCGTAGGAAATTCCGATTACCAGCGGAAGCAGAACGACGCGGGACAGCACTCTCGCCATGGCGGTATCCACTCTTATGAACGAGAATACTATTATACTCACAAAAACGACTATCAGCAGGAACGAAGTGCCGCAGCGTCTGTGTATGCGCGAATATTTGGCAACGTTTTCAGGTGTAAGTTCCGCATAATGCTCGTAAGCATTGATAGTCTTGTGTTCCGCACCGTGGTATTCAAACACGCGGCGCATATCCTTCCAGAGCGATATTACCGCAACGTAGCCGATAAAGACAAACGCCCTGACTATCCCTTCAATGCAGTTTTTCCAAACTGCGGAAAGCCCGCAGTGAGCGGAAACAAACTCGGAAAGGAACATCGGAAGCGCAATAAAAAGTCCTACGACAAACAACAGCGCAAACAAAATCGACCCGGCAAGTTCCCACGGCGAGAAAGTGTCCTCTTCGCCGAGGCTGACCTCGGCAGAAATTGAAAGAGCGTTCATTCCGACACGCATCATGTCAACCATAGTAGCGCAGCCGCGAATTATGGGCAGTTTCCAAACAGGTTTTTCGAGCCATTTTGACGACAGCCACGATTTAAACCAGATTTTTCCTTCCGGCTCGCGGACTGCAAGCCCCCAATGTTCGGGACCTTTCATAAGCACTCCCTCTATAACAGCCTGACCGCCTACGGGTATTCTGCGTTCTTCCGTTTCGGCGGCAAGATTTATCAGCCTGAGAGAATTTACAAATATTTTAGCTAATTTCAATTTTTAAGCATAGCCTCCATGTTCGGATACGGATTGCCGCAGGAATGTGCCTCTGTGCAGCGTCCCTGCGTGACACAGGACGGACCCGCAAGCGTAAAGAGCTGCGGTGCCGCTTCTTTGGCAAGCACGCACATCTGACGCGCCACCTCACGGATTTCCCACTGAGCACGCTTGCAAAGGCGCAGGGCAAAGAAATGGTGAAGCTCGCGCGCGTTCATTGTAACGACTATGCGCGTCTCCATGCCGTGAGGAAGAATAAAGCGCGCGTCTTCCTTGGCAACGCCGAGAGCAACAAGCTTTTCATAACATTCGGCAGCCGCCTTCGTCTGCTTTTCAAACAGCTCAGCAGCTTCGGGAATTGCCTTGATGCTTTCCGGAACTATGCAAAATTGCCCTTCCATGCCTACGTAGCGCTGACTCTGCTGCGAAAAACTCGCAACCCGGTGGCGCACAAGCTGGTGTGTTGCCACACGGCTCAGCCCTTCTATCGCAAAAGTGAAACTTGCGTGCTCAAAAGGCGACGCGTGGCCTGATTTGCGCAGACCGTTAAGAAAGCCTGTTATTTTTTCAGAGTCCAAATCTTCAAACAGCTCCGCTGCGGTTGACGGACTGTAGCAGAGCTTGGCCGCCGCCGCCACCACCTTGGCGGCTTCGGGCGTAGAGGCAAGCAGCTTCACGTAAATTGCCATAGCGACACTCCCTTTGCAATCGTATTAACGCATATAGTATAGCAAAAAACAGACTAAAAAAACAGGGGAGAGCCTATGCTCTCCCCTGCGGATTTCGAAACTATTTGCTTTCTTCCGTGTTTCTCTGTCCGTAATTGACACCTGCATAGCGCTGGCGGAATTTCTCAAGGCGTCCTGCTTCAACGACTCTGCCCTTTTTGCCCGTGTAGAACGGATGGCAGGCGCTGCAGATTGAAACTCTCATATCGCCTATCGTTGAACGTGTTTCAAACGTATTGCCGCACGCACAGGTAACCGTGCATTTTTCATATTTGGGATGGATGTCCTTCTTCATCTCTGTTACACCTCCGGAACTTTGTTACCAACATACAGTCAGAGATTATATCGTGCTTTTTAAAAAAAAGCAACAACTTTTTTTGTGGTTATGCGACCACCGGCGTCAGCAGCGTTACAGCGTTGTATAGTCATTGCCCACAGGCAATTATAAGGCAGTCCCACCGCTTGTTTTCATAAAATTTTCTGCTGTACCGTTCCGCCTCGGCACAAAAAACGGGCTGAATACAATTCAGCCCGTTAATGTATCGTCACACAGCCGTTCGGAGTATTCTCCGCCGGCGTTGTTTTCAATTTGTTGTGTTTCGTTACGTGTTGTACTGCATAGTGCAGTTTTGTTTTGATTGCAGCCTTAATGACTGTCTGCGTTTCTTTGGTTTGTCGCTTTCGCTTTACGCTTCAGCCCTTGCCTTTGCTTATAACATATAGCTTGCAGCGTATGGCGTTCTTTTTCGCTTTCGCGAAAAAGCCAAACCGCGGTTTGGGTGTTGCTAAGTTTTGTTAGATTGCCCGCCGCCCCGCCTGTCCAATAAACGGAAATGTTGCAAGCTTGGACTGCCCTTTTCCGTCTAAGACGATTCGACGAACAAGACGTGCTCCGACGCGTTGCGCTTTAACTGTCTGCCTTACGCGGTAAGCCCCTTGGGGCGCAGGACGGATTGGCGTTTTTAGTTTTTTGCGCGTTGCTGTGGCGTATAGGTCTCTCTAATTATCAAATTGCAATCAGACCCCGGATTTGTTAACCGGTTTCAAGTCGTTTGCAAAATTATTTTCGTGCAGAGCAAATTATTGCGGGAACTTTGACAGACAAAAATCAGGCTAAATTTACATAGAGTGTTGAAAATGCTGAATATTTTCGTTTTTGTAAAAGTTATTAAAGTTTATTGAGAAAGAAAAACTGAAC
>JAGHTZ010000032.1 GCA_018065065.1 Candidatus Equadaptatus faecalis
AGATAGATACTCTTTTCAAAATTTTGTCTCCGCTCGGTTACACTCTTTCCATTACCCCTGCCGAAAATCACAGGGGCAGACGTGTTGCCGAAGCCGGTTAAATCGAAAAATTTACAGTAAATAACAAAGCGGGGGACTGGTTTCAGTCCCCCGCTTTGTTATTTTGAATATTTTTTGCTGACAGCCGTCAAATGACAACCGACAGCAGAATTTTGGTACAACAAAGATAGCCATAAGCAATAAGCAGTAAGCCTTAAGCAGAATAATGCGAAAAAATCTTATTAAAAATAAAATCTTTTCACTGCTTTTGGCTTAATGCTTAAAGCTTCACTTCGGATTACTTCCTACTGGGCTGGGCGCAGATGCTGCCAGCGCCGTCCGTTCGTTTTCGTCCGGAGTCTGCAGGTCTCTTGCGAACCTGCCTCTTCCCGGAAGCATCGGCCTCGTGTCTCGGTTTTGCACCCCGGCATACACCGTATACCGTTACCAGAGAGATGCTCAACCTTAGCTGAAGAGCAACGGGCTTACCGCCGTTTCGAGCCGCATTACGTAATGCGTGAGAGATGATTTTAACGAAATCTGTCTGCCGAGAAACAGTTGAAAAGTCAGACCTCGGCAGGTCTTACAGCCGTTTCAGAAAGATTTCGCCGGATTTGGCGCTTACGCGCCGCTATAGGCTATATGCTATTGGCTATAGGCTTTAGAACCTTTAAGGGCGCACTTAGCACCTAGCACTTAGCACTTAGCTTACAGCCTGCAGCTTACGGCTTGCAGCTTACAGCTTACAGCTTTTACAACCAAATCCTTCTCGCCCCTCTATATGAATAAATACAAAAAGGGGCAAATTCTTACCACCGAAATTTTACCGCTAAAACTATGCTCTCAAACAGTGCTTCTTAACGAATGTCTTCCCGCCTTTTAAAAATCCGGTTCACATACTGCGCCTTTTAATTTATAATTGTGTTGAAGGCAGGGTGGTTCGTATGATTTCAATGTGCATAGGCTTCGGATGTCTTTTTGTGGCGGTTATCGCTTTTCAGATTAAAACGCTGCTCGCGTATATTCTTTGCGGCGTGTCTGTTTTTGTGGCGCTTGTGATGTTTTTCAACAGTCACAGGGTTTACAAGGAAAAGAGCGCGAACAGGGAAACGGCGGAGAAGGCTCAGCGCCAGCTCGGCAAGTTTTTGAGCGGCTACGCTTTCAAGCCTGACGGTGACGCAAACGTTGATTTTAACAAGCCGTTTATGCTTTTTGACAACGCTTCGGAGCTTATGCTCTGCGGCATGCCTCTTTCCGAGTGCGCCCTGATTCCGTATTCAAAGCTTTTGGGCGTGCGCCTTTACGGCAAGGGCGAGGTTAAGGCTGAGACGGAGGATTTCGGCGAGCTGCTGAGCGAAGCATTGCCGGAGGCGGACGAGGAGAAGCACGGAATTTATCCTCCGGAGAGCAATGGCATGGAGTTTATGCTGCTTTTGGACGATGAGGAAGACCCTGTCTATGAATTTGAGTTTGTAGATGCGGTTTATCCCAAGAATTCTTTCTATTACCGCGATGAGCTGAAGCGTGCAATGGCTTATATGGCGAAGCTTCAGGAGGTTGTCTGCGCGGGGGCGGATGATGACGACACCGAAATCGCGTACTGGGAGTTTGAGGAGTAACCGCTATGAAGATTAAGGCTTTTATTGAGGCTGTTGAAAGACGTATTCCGAAGCGCTGGGCGGAGGAGTGGGACAACCCGGGGCTTGCGTTCGGCGATGAGAACGCAGATATTGAGCGCGTCGCGGTTTCTCTGGACGCGACGCCGGATACTGTTCAGCGTGCCGCAGAGGCAGGCTGTCAGCTGCTTTTTACGCATCATCCGCTGATTTTTCGTCCGCTTAAACACGTTTATGAGAGCGTGCCTCCGCAGAAGACGCTTATAACCGCTGTACAGAAGAACATTGCGCTTTACGCGGCGCATACGAACTGGGACGCGTCGCCTGAGGGCGTGAACGTTATTCTTGCGCAGAAACTCGGGCTGCGGAATATCGGAAAGCTTGAACATTCCGACGTTGAAGGCAGTTTCGGCATAGGCGCCGTAGGCTGTCTTGAACAGCTGATGACGGTTAAGGAAGTTATGGCGCTTGTCCGTGGCGCGTGGGCGTGCAGAAATCTTACCGGTTTCGGAGACGCGGAGAGAAAAGTATCGCGCATTGCTTTGGGCGGAGGCGCCTGCGGTTCCATGTGGCAGCTTGCTCTTGACCGCGGCGCAGAGCTTTTCATAACCGCCGATATTTCGTATCACGACAGAAACGAGGCTCTGTACAAGGGGCTTAACCTGATTGTCACAGACCACGGGGAGATGGAGCGCGTTTCGCTTCCGGCTTTGTGCGGGCTTATCCGCGAAGAAACGGGCGTTGAGGTTGTACAGCTGGAAGAGGAGTACGTTGCACGCTATATGCTATAGGCTATAAGCTGCACGCCCTATGCAATAAAAAACAAAAAGCAAAGATAAAAGGCAAAAGATGAAGCTGCAAGTAAAGGGGAAAAATTCTAAACCGCTATGAAAATTGAAGTGCACGGATATATGAATTTGGAAGTTTGGCAGGATGCTATGAAGCTTGCTAAAATGACGTACAGCCTGATAAAAATGCTGCCTGTGGAAGAAAGATTTGCTCTTGCAGACCAGATGCGCAGAGCGGCGGTTTCGGTACCTTCGAATATTGCGGAGGGACACTCACGACACAACGATAACGAGTTTCTTCAATTTCTGCGTTATGCTCAGGGTTCCCGCGCCGAGCTTGAAACGCAGTTCAGGATTTGTGCCGATTTAGGCTATTTGGAATCTGACGCTCTTAAAGATGTTTTAGCACTGTCGGATAAAACAGCCAAAGGCATATACAAACTTTCTTTGAAGATAGCGGACGATATTAAAAATTCTAAGAAGTAGCTGTTTCTGCTTTTTGCATGCAGCATGCAGCGTATAGCATATAGCGAGGTATTACAGTGTCGGAAGAAATTAACGAACAAACAAACGAAACAGTTGAACAACAGGCAGAAAGCGGTTTTAAGGTCAATTTGGACGCTTTTTCAGGGCCTCTTGATTTGCTCTGCCATCTCGTAGATTTGCGGCAGATGGATCCGCTGAAGCTCAATCTTACGGAGCTTGTCGCACAGTACGTCGAGTTCCTTATGAAAACGGAGCGCACTTCGCTTAACGAGATAGCGGAGTTTTTCACCTTTGCAAGCCGTCTGCTGCTTCGTAAGGTTCATTCCCTCCTGCCCGGACAGCAGAGAGAGGAAGAGAGCGCGGACGATTACGACGATTTGCGGGAAGATGACGAGCTTACCGAGGAGCAGCTTCGCGAAATGCTTGAAAATTTCCGTCCCTACCGTGCGGCTGCCGCGCGTTTTGCTTCCATGCAGCGCGAACGCGAGAATTATTTTGTGCGGATTGTGGACGAAGACAATACGCCGTTTTACGATTTGGGAGACCTTTACGGGCTTGCCGCGCGCTGGTGGAGCCTGCTTCAGGAATATGAGGAGAGGCACAGCGGAGGAAGCGAGGAGGAAATGTTCTACGATGACATTCCCGATGCCGTGCCTGACGAGAACGCTGTTGACGACCGCATGGAGGAGCTGAAACAGACGCTTGTCAAGGGAGAGAATATAAAGCTGAGAACCCTTTTCAGGGAGCACAGCAAATTAAGCCTGATTGTTACGCTTTTGGCGCTGCTTGAAATGTCACGCCTCGGGATGGTTCATATAATTCAGAACGATACGTTTGGAGATGTTGAAATTGTCGCAGCCTGAGAAAAAGGAAAAAATTGAAAAGCTTGAAAAGATTCCCGCAATGGGACTTCTTGAAAAACAGATTGAGGCTATGCTTTTCGTGTCGCCGCAGCCTGTTTCCGCAAAGGAAATCGCAGGCTATCTCGGCGTTTCAGAAGAGAGAGCGGAGCGGGCGGTTAAAACTGTCAAGGCCGTTTTGGAGAGGGATCACGGACTTACGCTGATTTACGAATCTGACGGCTGGAGAATGGCTACGGCAAAGGAGCTGCGCGACATTATAGAGGAATTTGCCAACGCCGTTTCGCTTCAGCGCGTTAGGCTTTCCCGCGCTTCGCTTGAAACGCTGTCGGTTATCGCCTACAATCAGCCTGTTACGCGTTCGGAAATCGAAGCGATACGCTCCGTGCGCTGCGACAGGGTTGTTGACACGCTTTTGAAGCACGGGCTTGTGCGTGTTGCCGGAAGAAAGAAATCCATAGGCTCGCCTCTGCTTTTCAGGACAACCGACCGTTTCCTTGAAATTTTCGGCCTCGCAGACATACACTCCCTACCTTCGCTTGAGGAACTGCGCAACAGTCTCGGCGACGACGAGGAGGCTTTTGCGGAAATGACAGCGTCGCAGGAAAGACTTCCCGAGGAGACAGAGGAATAGCGTGTTCGCGCATTAATTCAAATGGCTGAAAAGAACGACGCAAAGGAAAAAAATACTGTCAGGCTTAACCGTTTTCTTGCCATGTGCGGTGTCGGCGCGCGCAGAAAGGTTGAGAGCTTTATTGAGGGCGGGCGCGTCACAGTGAACGGCAGGATTATTTTTGAGCCAGGGTATCAGGTGCAGCCTGACGATATCGTTATGTTTGACGAGCTGCCTGTTGCCCCCGTAAAACTGACCTATCTGATTTTCAACAAGCCGAAGGGAATACTTTCCGCTGTTGAGGACAGCCGCGAGCAGACGGTTATTGACATACTTCCGCCGGAGCTTGACCCTCTGAGGCTTTTTCCCGTAGGGAGGCTTGACCGCGAAAGCGAAGGACTGCTTCTGCTTACTAACGACGGAATGTTTTCGCAGCAGATTATTCATCCGTCGTCAGGCATAACGAAGACCTACGAGGTTGAACTGCGCAAGCCGCTTGACGAGCAGCAGCTTACAGCGTGGTCGAAGGGTGTTGACGCGGACGGAATTTTCCTTAAGCCGCAGTCTGTGCGGAGACTTTCGAGAAAGCCGATGCAGTGCTGGTTTGAGGTTGTTCTGAACGAGGGCATAAAGCGCGAAATACGCCTTATGGTCAGAACGCTCGGCAACGACGTGAGACATCTTGTCCGCAGAAAAATCGGAAAGCTTGTGCTGAAGGATTTGCAGCCGGGAGAGTACGTTTCGGTGTCAAAGGAAAAACTGCTCGACTACGTTAAAAACGGGAAAGAAATATAAATCACTTTTGCTGCGCGGCGCTTGAAAGTCCGGAGAACTCTTTTGCAGGTGAAAGCTTCCGCAAGTGAATTTTCTCAAGTGAATGTTTTATAAGTGAACCTTCTAAAAAAAACGCTTTTCAGCGTTTTTTGTTTTTTTTACAATCCCAGCCAAAACGCCGCGTACGCCGCTATTACCGACAGCAGCATTGCATAGAACGAGTTGTCCGTGAAACAGCTGACGGCAAACGCCGCTATTGCCCCGCAAAGAGCGATGTGCGCGTTTCCTGTCGCGCTTAAAACGTCAGGAACAACCAAGGCGCTCAAAACCGCAAAAGGAATGTAGTAGAAAAGGGAATTTACGAACGGCGGGAATTTCCTGCCGCCGATAAACAGCATGGGAAGCACGCGGTAGGGCACCGTGACAAAAATGAGCAGCAGGGTGACAAGCACAGGACGGGACATTAGTTGTTGTCCTCCGTTTCAGTGTGCGGCCACAGAGCAGACGCGCTGCAGGAAGCGATAATGGTGGAAATGAGTATGCTCCAGCCCATGTTGATGTTCTTCGTCGCAGGCAGTATGCGGATAATCGTGTTTATGCCCGCCGAGGTGAGGACGGTAAAAAGCACCGGACGCGCTTTTTTCGCCGCGGGAACAAGAAGCCCTATGAACATGCCGTAAAGCGCAAGGCTCATGCTTGCCTGAAGCTCGGAGGAAATGAAACCTACGCCGTGTTTGCCGAGCAGAATACCTGTTACGGTGCCCAGCTGCCAGCCCGGGTAGGCGATGGCGTTAAGCCCTGTCATATAGCAGTACGGGATTTTCCCAGGTTCTCCTATGGTTGCTATACTGAATGCCTCGTCGGCGGTCGTGAAGCCTATCAGCGCTCTCCACCACGCGGGGCAGCCCGTTCCAAGCCGTCTTGAAACCGTTGAACACTGCAGAAAATAGCGGGCGTTGAGGATTGCGTTTGTAAGCACTATTTCAAAATTCGAGGCTCCGGCAAGGTAGAGGGTAACAGCGGCAAATTCTCCCGCACCGGCGAGAATCAGCATTGACATAAGCAGCCCTTCCCACACGGAAAAGCCTGCTTTGTTCATCAGCAGCCCGAGAGCTGTGCTGCAAATGAAATATGCGGTACAAATGGGAGAGCCCATTTTTAAACCGCGCAAAAACTCTTTCTGCCTGATTTTGTCGTACAAGTCCCGCACCCCTGCAATGCAGATTTTACAAATTTTAGATATTATAGCATGGATAAAAGATTTCGGCGCATGTCTGCGGCTTGCAATATGACTGAAAAAAATAGTATAATCAACAAGTTAAGCAAAAAGCTGTTTCGGAGGCGGACTCAGATGGGCAAGGGGCTTGTTATAACCATAGACGGACCTGCAGGCGCCGGAAAAAGCACGGTTGCAAAAAAAACTGCCGCCGAGCTTGGTGTGCCGTATCTTGATTCAGGCGCAATTTACCGTGCCATCACCTGGTATATGCTCCGCGCGGGTATTCCCGCAGAAGAAAGCGGCGCTCTTGAAGCGGCATTGGGCAGCCTGTTTCTTGAAATAACGAAAAACGGAATTTCGGTCAACGGCAGGGACGTTTCAAAAGAAATCCGCACGCCTGAAATTGACAAGAACGTTTCGCCTTATTCCGCACTTAAAATTGTACGCAATTCAGTTCTTGACATCCAGCGCGCACAGGGCAAAAACGGTATTGTCGCGGACGGACGCGACATGGGCACCGTTGTTTATCCCGACGCCGATTTGAAGATTTTTCTTACCGCCGGCGCGGAGGAAAGAGCCAAGCGCCGTTACGAGGAAAGAATTGCCAAGGGGGAGCCTGCCGATTACGAGCAGATTCTTGAACAGGTAAAGGCACGCGACGAATATGACATGAACAGGGAAACAGCGCCGCTGCGGCCTGCGGAAAACTGTGTGGTTATTGATTCAACGCAGATGAACGCAGACGAGGTTGCTTCGGCAATAGCGCAGCTTGCGCGTTCTTTGGGATAAAACGGTCAGTGACGAAGGGGTTGTTGAAATGTATATAAGCATGACAGGATTCAGCAGAACTCAGCTTCAGCGCCCGTGGGGCACCCTGAACCTTGAGCTTTCGAGCGTAAATCACCGCTATCAGGAGATAACGGTTAAGCTGCCGCGCGATTTCGCAGGCTGGGAACCGTGGTTTCACCAGAAACTGCGCGCTGTGTTCCGCCGCGGAAAGGTGCAGGCTAGAATAGAGGTTTTCTGGGCGCAGGATTTCAAAAAAGCGCAGCTGAACAGGGGAATTTTTGACAGCTATTGCAAGGAACTGCTTGCGCTGAAAGAGGAGCTTGGACAGGAAAGCGAACTGCAGCTGGAAAGAGTCGTCACGCTTCCCGGAGTTCTTGAACTTCCGACAGTTGGCGGTGACGATGATACCTACAGGCTTGAAGAAACGTTTTCGGAGCTGCTTGAAAACGGCGTTAAGGCGTGGCAGGAGATGAGGGCGCTTGAGGGCGGCCATCTGCGCGGTGAGATCCTGCTTCATCTCGCAAACATAGAAACGCTTGCCGCCAAAATTGCCGGACGCTGGCAGACGGCGCGCGACGACGCGTTCAACGCGGTACGCGCAAGAATTTCGGAAACGCTTGAAAAGCTCGGCGGCGCTCTTGAAGAAAGCCGTTTCCTTCAGGAAGTTACCATTATGGCTGACAAATGGGACGTTGCGGAAGAGCTCGCGCGGCTTAAGAGCCATATTGAAAAATTCCGCCTGACAGGCGACGAAAACCTGTCTTCGGGCAGAAAGCTTGATTTCCTTACGCAGGAAATCAACAGGGAGATTAACACTCTTGATTCCAAGGTCGCAGATTCCGAAATCCGCTGGCTGGCGGTTGAGGCAAAATCCGAACTTGAAATGGTGAGAGAGCAGATACAGAATTTGGAGTAGCGTTTTCAGGGGACGATTGAATGAAAGGGCGTCTTTTCATATTTTCGGGGCCTTCGGGCGTCGGAAAGGGAACAGTAAGAGCCAGAGTGCTTGCGGATACGGACAATATGTCCTACTCAGTTTCCTGTACTACGCGCAAACCGCGTCCGGGAGACAGGGAGGGAATTGACTACTGGTTTATATCCAAAGAAGATTTCCTGAAACAGATTGAAGATGGGCTTTTCCTTGAATGGGCGGACGTGCACGGAAATTATTACGGAACACGCCGCGACATAGTTGAAAAAACGCTGAACGCAGGCGGAGACGTAATGCTTGAGATCGACGTACAGGGTGCGCTTCAGATTAAAAAGAAAATGCCTGAGGCAATTACCGTTTTCCTGATGCCGCCATCTTTTGAAGAGCTTGAGCGCAGGCTGCGCGGCAGAGGCACGGAAAGCGAGGAAAGTCTCAGAACGAGGCTTGCAAACGCAAAAACGGAGATTGCGTGCGAGCCTGAATACGATCACACAATAGTCAATGACACCGTTGACAGGGCGGTTGAAGAGTTTGAGCAGTTAATTAATTCTTACAGGAGGGAACAGCAATGATTTGCGGAGATATTGAAAAAATTTACAGGGAACAGAATATTCCCAACAAGTACGTTCTTACGCTGATTCTTTCAGAGCGCGCACGTCAGCTGAGCGACAGAAAAGGCACAGGCCTCGGTTATGACGAGAAGTTTATTACGAAAGCCATGGAAGATGTAGATGGCGGCAGAATTAAGTACACAATGACCCCTATCGAAATCGGGACAGAGGAAAGTGTGGAAGCAGAATAAAAAAATTCTGTACGCCGTAAGCGGCGGAATTGCGGCCTATAAAGCTCCTGACATTCTGCACGGCTGGATTAAGCAGGGGTGCGAGCTTGAAACCGTGCTCACAAAAGCTGCCGAAGCTTTCGTGAGTCCTTTGCCGTTGTCCGCGCTCAGCAAAAAAAGAGTATGGCGTGAGGAGGATTTTCTTTCTGCCGGATACGGCTGGCAGATTCCGCATATTTCGCTTGCTGAGTGGGCAGACGTTGTAGTGGTCGCCCCGTGCACCGCAAACGTGCTGCAGTCAGCCGCGTCAGGCAGCGCAGATACTCTGCTCGGCGCTCTTCTGCTTGCCTGCAGAAAGCCTGTCGTGCTTTTTCCCGCGATGAACAGCAATATGCTTGAGCATCCTGCAACGCAGGCGAATATTGAAGCCTGCAGAAAATACGGCTATACGGTGGTGGAGCCTGACGCCGGAATTCTTGCCTGCGGTGCGGAAGGAAATGGACGTCTGCCGTCGGCGGAAACTATTTACGAAAACGTTTGGAAAGCATTATGCCCGAAAAAAGATTTAACCGGCAAAAAAGTGCTGATTACCGCAGGCCCCACGCACGAATATATTGACCCTGTCCGTTACCTGAGCAATCCGAGCAGCGGAAAAATGGGCTGTGCTCTTGCTAAAGCGGCATGGTACAGAGGCGCGGAGGTAACGCTTGTAACCGGCCCCTGCAATATTGAAATTGTTCCGCAGATAGAAAGAATTTCCGTTACGACTGCCGAAGAGATGTACAACGTCTGTACAGGCAGGCAGAGGGAAACGGATATAATCATAAAAGCGGCGGCAGTAGGTGATTTCCGCGCGGCGGAAACCTCGGCGGAAAAAATAAAACGCGGCGGCAGAGAAGATTTCTCGGTCAGTTTTGTGCAGAACAAGGACATTGCCGCAGAGCTTGGCAGAAACAAGCCAGCAGGGCAGCTGCTTATAGGTTTTGCGGCGGAAACTAACGACCTGCTTGCCAACGCCGAAAAGAAGCTGCTGTCCAAAAATCTTGACATAGTCGTTGTCAACGATGTGCTGCAGAAAGGCGCAGGCTTTGGCTGCGACACAAATTCCGTAACAATAATATCTGCCGGAGGGGATAAAATCGAAGTCTCCGGAACAAAAGAAGAAGTAGCCGACGCCATTTTGGACGCGGCTGTAAAAAAACAGGCTTAAAATGCCCGAAATTCACGTTGCCGTTCCAGGCCCCTGGTGGACGGCTCTTTCCTACAATTATGAAAAACAGCTTCAGGAGGGTGTACGCGTAAAGGTGCCGCT
>JAGHTZ010000033.1 GCA_018065065.1 Candidatus Equadaptatus faecalis
AAGACTTAAATTAAAAGCACTACACATTAGGGACACGCCGCTGGATTCTGCGCTAAGCCTTTCGGCTTCCGCAGAAAGACGGAAATATTTACACGGACAAACAAAAAATCTACCACTGCGGAACAAGCTCAAAAGACGCCGGAGAGCGGATAACCACCATAACGAAAATAGAAGACACAGCGCTCTACGGTGCAATGATCTCCGAACTTGCAAACAATCCGCCGCTGAAATTGAAATAGAAACGGGCTGGAAATTTACAGGACAAAATCAGAGAATTGTGCGAAAATATAGGCGTACAAAATATTTGGGTAAAGGGCGGATTATAAATGACAAAGCAGCAGCTTGCGGCAAAGATATGGGCATCGGCGAACGCAATGCGCTCAAAAATTGAAGCCAACGAGTATAAGGACTATATACTCAGTTTTATTTTCTATAAATTTCTTTCTGACAAAGAAGAAGAATATCTCAGAAAAAATGATTACACTGATGAAGATATAGCAGAGTGCTTAAACGAAGACAACGAAGATACACTGAAATTATGCCGCGACAATCTTGGATACTTTATTGCGTATGAAAATCTTTTTTCCGTATGGACAGACCCTAAAAGTGATTTCCGCGTTGCAAATGTTGTCAATGCACTGAACGCTTTTGACCGTCTTATCAGTACCGAAACAAAGAAAAACAGGCTTTTCAAAGGAATATTCAACACACTTTCAAACGGGCTTTCAAAACTTGGAGATACAGAAGGCGCGCAGACGAAAGCAATCAGCAAATTGTTCGCTCTGATACAAGATATTCCCATGGACGGGAGTCAGGATTATGACGTTCTCGGTTTTATCTATGAATATCTTATTGCTAACTTTGCGGCAAATGCGGGCAAAAAAGCAGGAGAATTTTATACACCGCACGAAGTATCTCTGCTCATGTCTGAAATAATAGCAGAACAGCTGAAAGACAAAGAAGAAATAACAATATTAGACCCTACAAGCGGCTCAGGCTCCCTGCTTATCAACATAGGCAAGGCAGTTGCCAAAAACATGAAAGACAAAAATAAAATCAAATATTACGCGCAGGAACTAAAAGAAAACACATATAACCTTACGCGAATGAATCTTGTCATGCGCGGCATAAACGCTTCAAACATTGCAGTCAGAAACGCAGACACCCTTGAAGATGACTGTCCGTATTTTGACGATGAAACAGCATACGAAATGCTTCCGGTAGATGCCGTTGTCTCCAACCCTCCCTACTCGCAGCATTGGGACACAACAGACAAAGAAAACAACCCCAGATTTTCCGAATACGGAGTTGCGCCAAAGGGCAAAGCTGATTACGCTTTTTTGCTTCATGACCTTTACCATGTCAAAAACGACGGCGGCTTAATGACGATAGTGCTGCCTCACGGTGTACTTTTCAGAGGAGGCGAAGAAGGGGAAATACGCAAAAACCTCATAGAACACAACAAAATTGACACAATAATAGGACTTCCCGCGAATATTTTCTTCGGCACGTCAATTCCAACAATCATTATGGTGCTGAAACAACGCAGGACTACAACAGACATACTGATTATAGATGCTTCAAAAGGCTTCATAAAAGAAGGCAAAAACAACAAACTCCGTGCCTGCGATATAAAGAAAATAGCAGATACAATACGCGACAGAGCAACGATAGACAAATTCTCAAGAGTCGTTACAAAAGATGAAATCAGAGAAAACGACTACAACCTCAATATTCCTCGCTATGTTGACTCGTCAGAAAAAGCTGAAAACTGGGATATATACGCGATAATGTTCGGCGGAATACCCAACAGCGAAATTGACGAACTCAAAGAATATTGGACGACATTCCCGACACTGCGCGGGCAACTCTTTAAGCCTGAAAACAAAGAATATTGCAGCGTAAATACCGAAGATTTTAAAACAATGATTGAAAACTGTGCCGATGTTGCGTTATTCAAAGAAACGCACAAAGCCGCGTTTGACGGTTTCGCTGAGCAGCTCAAAGACAGACTTATCGGTGAAATGATGAAAATTTACGTCAGCGCTGAAGAAAAAATCATTGGAAACGACATATTCAAGCGTCTTGAAAAAAATCCTCTTGTTGATAAATATTATGCCTATCAGCTGCTTGACGACAGATGGCAGAAAATAGCAACAGACCTTGAAATATTACAGACAGAAGGCTTTGACGCCGTTCGCAAAATTGACCCCAATATAGTTACAAAGAAGACAAAAGATGACAAAATAGAAGAAGTGCAAAAAGGCTGGGTTGGCAGAATAATGCCTTTTGAACTGATACAGACAAATTTCTTCGCGGCAGAACTGACAGCGCTTGACGAAAACAGAGACAAACTTGCGGAAATAGTCAGCAGAAAAACAGACGCATGGGAAGAATTTGAAGATGATGAAAAGGAACAGCTGACAAAAGACGACAGCGATGATATAGACAGCACAAAACTCAAGAATGAATTCAAACGCTTGAAAGATGAGCGTTACAGACCGACAAAAGCAGACGCAGACAGTTTTGACGCAAGATTATATCTCTACGGCAAAATAATTGCAGAAGAAAAGGTGCAGAAAAAAAAGATTAAACAACTTGAAACAGCTCTTGAAACAAAAACCATATCCAAGATAAACACTCTTACAGATGATGAGGCAAAAGATTTACTCAATCAGAAATGGATTTTGCCGCTTGATACTGCTATTGCCGAAATTCCGGACAAAATTATTGCAACCCTCACGGAAAAAGCAGAACGTCTTGTCAAAAAATACGAAACGACAATGCTTGAAGTTGAGAATAATCTGCGAGATACCTCAAAAGAGTTATCTGCGATGATAGACGACCTCACGGGCAGCGATTACGATATGCAGGGACTTGCAGCATTCAAGAAACTTCTTGAAGGTGAAAATGTAAAAAAAACCTGCCCCGAAAAAATGTTTCCGAAAAATGACAGTAAAGTTCCTGAAATTCGGTTTAATGGATTTACGGAAGATTGGGAGCAGCGCAAGTTTTCAGATATAGCCGAAACGCGTCGCGGTCTTACATATACTCCTGAAAATATTCGGAGTTCAGGAATTCGAGTGTTGCGTTCGTCAAATATTGATGAAGATACGTTTGTAATGTCGGATGATGATGTTTTTGTTGAGGATAAAGCCGTGAATATTCCGTACCTTAACAACGGTGATATTTTAATTACTTCCGCGAATGGTTCTTCACGATTAGTAGGTAAGCATGCAATTATAAACAATATTAAAGAAAAAAGTGTCGTTCATGGAGGATTTATGCTTGTTGCATCTTCTAAAAATCCTTCATTTGTGAATGCGCTGATGAGCGCTCCATGGTATGCTACTTTCATAAATCTGTATGTTGCGGGTGGTAATGGAGCAATTGGAAATCTAAACAAGAATGACCTTGATAATCAATGTGTGTTTGTTCCTGATGTTGAAGAACAACGATGCATAGGTGAGTATTTCAAAAATCTTGATGCACTTATTATGTCTTATCAATGTGAGATTGAAAAGCTTCAAAATTTGAAAAAAGCTTTACTTGAAAAAATGTTTGTAGAGTAGGTGATTTTTATGGCGTTTAAGTCAGAGCTTGAGTTTGAAAGAGAACTGATTAGTTTGCTTACCGCTTCGTGCGGTTGGTCGCCTGATGTTATTAAAAATCCGACAGAAGAAGATTTAATTGAGAACTGGAAAAGAATACTGTTTGAACATAATAACACTAAGGAAAGTCTTAACGGATGTCCTTTGACCGACAGCGAAATGCGCCGTATTCTGGAGCAGATTAACAAGTTGCGCACACCGTTGAAGCTGCATGAATTTATCAACGATGAGAATATAACAATAATTAGAGACAATCCGAAAGACACGGCGCATGCCGGTAAGAGTATCAGTTTAAAGATTTTTGACCGCAACGCAATTGCTGGAGGGTGGAATTGTTATCAGATTGCAGAACAGCCGAAATTTGAGACACGTTCTCCGCTTGCAAGCGACAGGCGCGGGGATTTTACGTTGCTTATTAACGGTATGCCTCTTATTCACGTTGAACTGAAACGAAGCGGTGTACATGTCAGTGAAGCATGCGGACAGATAAAGAAATATACGCATGAAGGTGTTTTTGGTCAGGGAATTTTTTCGCTTGTTCAGATTTTTGCCGCTATGAATCCTGAGGAATTTTTGTATTTCGCAAATCCCGGCGAAGCAAGCAAGTTTAATCCTGATTATTATTTTCATTGGGCAGACTTTAACAATGTACAGATAAATGACTGGAAAAAAATCGCGCGTGAATTTTTATCTATTCCGAAAGCTCATGAAATGGTTGGGCTTTATATGGTTGCAGATGACGGCGACAAAGCGCTCAAGGTTATGCGCAGTTATCAGTATTATGCGGCACGCGCCATATCGGACAGAGTCGAAAAAATTAAATGGAACGAGCTTGACAATATGCCGCGCAGGGAGATAACGAAGCTTGGCGGTTATGTGTGGCACACTACAGGTTCCGGCAAAACACTGACATCTTTTAAGTCGGCTCAGCTTATAGCAAATTCCAAACATGCCGATAAGGTTGTATTTCTTGTTGACCGCAAGGAGCTTGGTACGCAGTCGCTTGGCGAATACCGCGGTTTTGCTGATGACGCGGAAACTGTAAACAGCACAGAAAATACAGATGTTTTGATTTCAAAGCTCAAAAGCGACAATGCCGATGATACGCTTATCGTTACGTCTATTCAGAAAATGTCCCGCATTAAAGAGGACACGCTGTGTTGCGGAAATGATATGGCAAAAATAAACAGCAAGCGTATTGTTGCAATAGTTGACGAATGTCATCGTTCAACGTCCGGCGATATGCTGCAGGATATTAAAATTACGTTCCCGAGGATTATACTTTTTGGCTTTACGGGTACACCTATCAGTAAAGAAAACGCAAAAGTCGGGGATATGACAACCGCGGATATTTTCGGTGACGAATTGTGCAGATACAGCATAGCACATGGTATAAATGACAAAAATGTGCTTGGATTTGACAAATATATGGTGCCTACTTACGATGAATCAGAAATGAAAAAGATGGTTGCTTTGCGTAAAGCTGATGCACAGACAGTAAACGAGGCGAATGAAAATCCTCGGAAGAAGAAAATATTTAATGAATATATTGCGTTACCTATGGCGGGTTATTATAACGAACAGGGTGATTATGTACGCGGAATTGAGGATTATATTCCTGAAAGTCAGTTTGAACGCGATGAGCATAAAGAGTCTGTCGTGGAAAATATTTTGAAGCATTGGGATATGCTTAGTCTCGGCAGTAAATTTCATGCTCTGCTTGCAACCAAAAACATTCCCGAAGCGTTGGATTACTATAACCGATTTAAGGCTGCAAAGCCTGATTTTAAGGTTTTTGTTCAGGTTGACCCAAGTATAGACAATGAAGACGGTGCTGCTTACAGAGAAGATGCTCTTATTCAAGTTCTTGAAGATTACAACGCCCGCTATGGACAGAACTATACAATGTCAAAATATGATAGCTTCAAAAAGGATGTCGCGCACCGTTTAGCACACAAACATTTGTACAAGGGTATTGAGAAAATTCCTGAAAAGCAGATTGATTTGCTTATTGTTGTAAATCAAATGCTTACAGGCTATGACTCAAAGTGGATTAACACTCTGTATTTGGATAAGGTGCTGAAATATGAGAATCTTATACAGGCATTTTCGAGGACGAACAGGCTTTTCGGGGACGATAAACCTTACGGCACCATAAAATATTACCGCAGAGTGCATACAATGGAACGCAATATTGATGCGGCTTTCAAAATGTATTCAGGTGATGAGGCATATTCTGTTTTTGTTGATAAACTTGAAAAGAACCTTAACAGCATGAATTACTGGTTCGGAGAGATTAAAACGATATTTGAAAATGCAGATATTCCTGATTTTGACAAGCTGCCTGAAGATAACGCGGAAAAGGGTAAATTTGCCGAAGATTTCAAATGCTTCAATGTCCGTTTGCAGTCTGCTAAAATACAGGGCTTTACTTGGAACGAGCTTGAATACCACTTTAAGCATGATAAACAGGAGACAACTGTTACATTACAGCTTGACGAAGAAACATACGTCAAGCTTCTTGCGAGATATAAAGATTTGCACGGGTTAAGCGTACAATGCGGCGGTGGTATGCCGTTTGAAATTGTCGGCAGTATTGTTGATATTGCCACAGGCAAAATCGATGCTGATTATATGAACTTGCATTTCAAAAAATATCTGAAAAAGCTCTCCGACCACGAAGACACTAAGGCTGTTTTGGATGAACTGCGCAAGACTTTTGCAACGCTCAGCATTGAAGAACAGAAATTTGCAAATTTGTTGCTGCACGATGTTGAAAGAGGCGATTTACTGCCAGAAGAAGACAAAACTTTCAGAGATTATCTGAACGAATATATGAAAAACAGCAAAAGCGCTGAGATTAGAAAATTTGCAGAAACATTTGGAATTGACGAACAGGCGCTTGCTGATTTAATTTCGCAAGGCGCGGACAGCGGCGATATTAACGAATTTGGTAGATTTGACAGCCTTGTTGCCAATTTTGACAAAGCAAAAGCCAAAGCTTACTTTGAGGCGCAGGAAGGCAAAACGCTGAAACAGTTTGAGGTTACGACCAAATTTAAGCTTTTAACGAGGGACTTTATTATTGCCGGTGGTTTTGAAATTTAAGTTAAAAACAAACAATCAAGGCGTATCTTCCATTTGTTTGAGTGTGTAGAGTCATTATTTTTTGTTGAGTGGCAGTATATAAAAATAAGGATTTTCTCGTGTAATGTACGGCAGATGTTATTATGAAGACTGTCCTGAGGAAGAGGACGATTTTGTGACTGATGCGGCGGAGGGTTATCTTTTATATAAGTTTTTGTCAGGTTCGGAGAAAAAGCATAGCGCCGGTTTTTGGAGCGGGGATTTTTCCGATGCTGACGCCGCGAAGGATGCTTACGACAGAGGTCTTATAAACGATTTGGATTTGCAGGAAGCATACGACAACGGTGTTATTGACGATGTCGATGTTGATTGCATTAATCCCGATGCGATAGATTACGAAGATTATTGATTGCGCCGAAGTGTATGAGAATACAGACAAGCGGGGGACTGATTTTTCAGTCCCCCGCTTTGTTTTTTGACTGTTACTGTATGAGAAATCAATTTTACCGCTTTACATAATATAACATATATGTTATATTATTGCCTGCGAGGATTTGAGTATTTTTAATTTTGAGGTTGTGGAAAATGAACAGTAAATACAGTCCTATAGAGTGGAATGATGAGGTCGAACGCAGTCTTTATTCTGCGGAGGAAATAGAAACGAACAGACTGGAAGCAGAGTTTATCCGCCAGCTGACGGCAGCAAGAAATGAGCGGAGCATTACGCAAAAGGAGCTTGAGAAACTCAGCGGAGTAAAACAGTCGGCGATAGCGAGGCTTGAACGCGGTACGGCGTCACCCGGCATTAAAACGCTTTTGAAGCTTTTGCGTCCTTTGAATATGACGCTTGCGATTGTTCCTGTTGAGGAACACAGGGGCAGGCGCGTTGCCGAAGCGTAATTTTCTGTCGTAGCGTAAGCGAAAACAAAAGCGGAGGGGGACTGATTTCAGTCCCCCCCGCGTTGTTTTTTGAATACTTTTGCCGGCAGCCGCCAAATGACAGCTGACAGCAGAATTTTGGTACAACAAAGATAGCCATAAGCAATAAGCAGTAAGCCTTAAGCAGAATAATACGAAAAAATCTTATTAAAAATAAAATCTTTTCACTGCTTTTGACTTAATGCTTACAGCTTACCGCTTAAAGCTTAACTCCGGATTACTTCTTACTGGGAGCACCGTTCATTTTCCTCCGAAGCCGCAGGGCTCTTGCTTTCCCTGCTCACACCCCGGTCACAGAGGCCTCGCGTATAAGAGTTTAAGCCCGAACTCCGCCGGAGAACGTTACCGAAGTGCTTAAACCCTGTAGCCGTAAAGGCAGCGGGCTTACCACCAAAGGCGCGCGCATCACGTAATGCGTGAGAGATGTATAAGGCGCAGTTTCTCTGCCGAGAAACAGCCGCAAAAACAGACCTCGGCAGGTCATACAACTGTTTCAGAAAAGCCATGCCCGACGAAAAATCGTCAACCCCCTCTACTTAAATATCTTGAAAAAATGACAAAAAATGGAAACCTCTGTCATTGCAAAGCCCTGCGGCGTCTGCGTTTTCCCAAGATACTTAAATAGAGGAAGTTTGCGTGTTTTTTGAGCTGCGGGTTACGAACGAAAAATCCGGTAAAAGTTCCAAAAGTGCAGTATTTACAACAGTTAATCGTACTTTTCCCGCCGTTCCGCTTTCAAAAAATTAACAAGTCCTCTCACTCTTAAAGGGGTCTTTTCAGAGCCCAAAAAACAACCCTGCTCTGAAAAAAAATCGGGATTTTTTTGCGGCGTTTTGCAAGAAAATGCGTTAAGCCTTGCAAATACCGAAAAAAGCCGTAAATAAATCCAACGGCAGTTCTCATTTCCCTCTGCACTATAATGTTCATGAAATAAGAAATTTGTAACAGGGGCAGAAATGAAAAAGAAATAAAAAATTGGTTCAACACGAAAAATTGAGGGATGTCCTATAAAAGACAGATTGTAATTGTTAGATAAAGGCCGTTGAAGAAAAAGATTTTAAGAGAAAGAAACGAAAGGTATTGAAAAAGGAGCAAGCACCTCATAAAGTCAATTCTGCAACAAATACAACAAGTGAGGTGAAATGGCTTGCTCCACGTAGATAATATATCATTTTCCATAAAAGTCCAACAGTTTTTATGTAACGCTGTTCATTATGACAGTCTTCAGCATTGCAGTGTACTGCCGTTTGCGAGTAACATGGATACGGCAGATGTCAAATGTCCCGACTGCGGAGGTTCTGTGCATATATACAGCAGAGGGGAACGCAGATTAAAGGATATGCCGTTTATTGTCGGTATACGCTCCGAATGCAGAGTTGCCCTTCACAGATACAGATGTCAGCAATGCGGTAGGACATTTACCGAGGATTGTTGCATGCGGTATCATGGAACAGATATAACAGTCAGGGCAGCGCATTGGGTTACAGAGTTGCTGAGTTATCATATTCCCATAAAAGCAGTACATGAAATTACAGGCATCAGCTGTGATACCATACGCAAGATACATAAAGAGATGATGTTGTGTGCGATATGCGAAAGGAAAGAGGAATTGCGGCTGTCAGGTTATAAACCGGTATATATTGCGGTAGATGAGTTTGCAATCAAGCGCGGGCGAATATACGGAACGTGTGTAATAGATTTGGATACAGGAGATGTTATATGGGTTGGTCTTGGAAAAAGCGCGGAAGACTTCAGCAGATTTTTTAAAGAAACAGACATGGAGTATCTGTCTGAAGTCAAAGCAGTTGCTATGGATATGAACGCTTCATATAATCTTGTAATAAGAAACTGCCTTCCGAAAGCTGAAATAGTATATGACAGATATCATTTTCAGGCAAAATACGGAAAGGATGTATTTAACAGAGTAAGACTTTCAGAAGCCGCACAATACAAGAACGCTGAAGACAATATAACAGCATGCTGGAGACGCAGCATTGCAAATGCAGAAACAAAACATTCTGAATATGAGATATATCGAAGACGTGAGTTAAGAGCCGGTAAGAACGAACAACGCAGCAAACGTAAAACCGTTAAAGCTTTGCGTTGGGTATTGTTGCGAAACAATGAAACATTGAGTCAGCAGGAGGCATTAAAACTGCAGGAAATTCTCAGCTGTCATGAAGATCTTGCTGTCTGTTATGCGATGAAAGAAGAACTGTGCCGTATGTTCTCCATCACCGACCCTGCGGCCGCAGACAGAAAATGGCACTCATGGTTTGACGCAGCGAAGGCAAGCGGCATAAAACCTTTGGTAAATTTCGCAAGACTTATGGAAAAAAGACTGCCGGGGTTGATTGCCCATGCAAAACATCCTATAAGTACAGGCAAACTTGAGGGGTTTAACAATAAAATCAAAGTAGC
This sequence comes from Candidatus Equadaptatus faecalis, assembly GCA_018065065.1. Lineage (NCBI taxonomy): Bacteria > Thermotogati > Synergistota > Synergistia > Synergistales > Synergistaceae > Candidatus Equadaptatus > Candidatus Equadaptatus faecalis. The sequence goes on from JAGHTZ010000033.1 coordinate 10,059, forward strand.
CAAACGAATAGGATATGGTTACAGGAATATGGAATATTTCTTTACGCTGATTAAATACATGAGTCTTACGGCTGTAAGAAAATCATACAGAACAGCATCATCTGTAAAAGTAACCTGACGCAAGCCACGCTCCAACATAGCAACAAATATTGACTCTGTCCCGCAGAGCTGTTGTTTTATCTGACTTTATGTAACTTTCAACATATTCCGAATGCTTAACTGCATGCTCAACTGCATAATTTGACTCTCGTAAAACTTTTATCTTCTGTCCCACAATTTTTCGTGTAGAGCCAAAAAATTTCCGAAAATTTTTGAAAAGTTTTTGAAAAGTTTTGCAAAAAATATGTTGACAGGGATATTTTTTTTGCTATAATTACCTCTTGCGTTAATCTATACAATAGGCGTTTTGCGCGCCTAAATTTTCGTTGGGGAGGCTGCTCCCATGCAGGAAAAGGCAACATCTTTGGGAAATGCGTTTGAGCGGCGCATTAAGTTCGGAAAAGAAGCCGAAGCGGTTAAAGCCGGTATGCGTAAGCCGACTGAGCTTCCGGATCTCGTGGAAGTCCAGCGCAATTCGTATCAGTGGTTTTTCCAGGCCGATGTTAAACCTGAGAAGAGAAAATCTCAGGGGATTCAGGAGCTTTTCGACGAAATTTTTCCGATAACGAGTTATGACGGTTCCTTCGCTCTGGAATTCGTCAAATATTCCGTTGAGCCCGTTTCAACAAGTCTTGATGAGGCTCGCAGCAGGGACCTTACGTGGTCGAGACCGCTGCGTGCGACGATCAGGCTGAGGAACGACAAAACGGGAGAAATCAAAGAAGAAGATATTTTTCTCGGTGACTTCCCTGCCATGACAGACAGAGGAACGTTCATCATTAACGGAACGGAGCGTGTCGTTGTCAACCAGCTGGCGCGTTCTGCGGGTATTTATTACAATGCTGATTTGTCAATACCGGGTCAGGAGACATACGGCGCAAAGCTTATTCCGGACCGCGGTGCGTGGATGGAGTTTGAACTTGCTCCCGACGGGCAGATTTCGGTAAAGGTTGACAACCGCAAGAAGGTTTCCGTAGCCACAATGCTCCGCGTCTACGGGGTGTCCGATACGGATGACATTCTTGCTCTCTTTGACGCTCAGGCGGCGGAGAAGGATATCGTTAAGGACAACGTTATGGGCATGCTGCTTGCCGAGGACGTCGAAGTTACTGTTGACGGCTCTTCCGTGCTTCTCGCAAAGAATACGAGAGTCGCAAAGGAAAGTATTGACGCGCTTTTCAAAGCCGGCAAAACAACGGTGAAGGTCTGGGACGTTGACCGTGCGATAACGACGACTATTGACCGTGACAAGTCGGATTCGCACGATTCAGCCTCAATGGAATTTTTCCGCGCGCTGCGTCCGAACGAACCGGTGCGCATGGAGAACGCCATTGAATACGTCAACGGCATTTTCAAGGATCCGCGCCGTTTCAGTCTCGGCGTTGTCGGCCGCTACAAGATCAACAAACGTCTCGGGCTGAATATTGACGCTGACGAGAGACTGCTCACAGTAGAGGATATTGTGGCGTTTGTCAACGGTCTTATCAGGCTCCGCGACAACGAAGAACATACAGACGACATCGACCACCTCGGCAACCGCCGCGTACGCGCTGTCGGCGAGCTGCTCCAGAATCAGGTGCGTATCGGTATGCTCCGTATGGAGAGAATCGCGCGTGAACGCATGACGACAATTTCAGATCTTGCGTCGGCAATGGCGAAGGATCTTATCAACGTGCGCCCGATTTCGGCGGCGCTTCGCGAGTTCTTCGGTTCGGGACAGCTTTCGCAGTTTATGGATCAGACAAACCCGTTGGCGGAGCTTACGCACAGACGCCGTCTGTCTGCGCTCGGCCCCGGAGGCATTTCGCGCGACAGAGCAGGCTTTGAAGCGCGCGACGTTCACCATACACACTACGGACGCATCTGCCCGATCGAAACGCCTGAAGGTCCGAACATCGGTCTTGTTACTTCGCTTGCGTCGTTCGCGAAGATTAACGAATACGGCTTCCTTATCTGCCCGCGCAGAAAGGTTGTCAACGGACGCGTCACAGACCAGATCGAATATCTGTCGGCAGACGATGAGGACGAGTTCTATATCGGCCGCGCAGACATGCCTATTGACGAGAACGGCTATGTACACCCGCTTCCCGGACAGAACGGCATCTACGTCCGCCACCATGACAACACGATAGAAATACAGCCTGAAGATCTTGATTACATCGACGTTTCCCCGAAACAGATAGTTTCAATTTCTACGGCGCTTATCCCGTTCCTTGAGCATGACGACGCCAACCGCGCGCTTATGGGTTCAAACATGCAGCGTCAGGCTGTTCCTCTTGTTTTCCCGGATTCGCCGCGCGTAGGTACGGGCATTGAGCACAACATTGCGAAGGACTCAGGTTCCTGCGTTGTTGCCCGCCGTCCGGGTACAGTCACTTATGTTGATGCGGACAGGATTGAAATCGACGTTACGAACGGCAAAAAGGAAAAGGAAAAATTCCGCAAGGAGCACGGCGACCTTCTGCAGAACCTCAGCCCCGAGGATTTTCTCGACGATAAGGATATCTACAGAATGCCGAAGTTCCGCCGTTCAAACCAGAGTACGGTTATTCACCAGAGACCGATAGTTGAGAACGGCCAGCAGGTTGCCGCCGGAGAGGTTATAGCCGACGGGCAGGCGTGCCAGAACGGCGAACTCGCTCTCGGACGCAACGTGCTTGTTGCCTTCGTTTCATGGGAAGGCTACAACTTTGAAGACGCAATTCTGCTCAACAGACGTCTTGTCAAAGAAGATTACTACACTTCCATACATATTGAAGAATACGAAATTGAGTCGCGCGATACGAAGCTCGGACCTGAAGAGATTACGCGCGATATTCCGAACGTCGGAGAGGACGCGCTTAAAAATCTTGACGAGGAAGGCATTGTCCGTATCGGAGCCAAGGTTAAGGCGGGAGACCTCCTTGTCGGAAAGGTTACGCCGAAGGGCGAGTCAGACCAGACTCCGGAAGAGAAACTGCTCCGCGCAATATTCGGCGAAAAGGCGCGCGAAGTGCGCGACACGTCGCTCAGAGTTCCTCACGGCGAAGGCGGTACGGTTGTTGACATCAAGATGCTTGACCGCGCAACGCACGCAGAGGATCTTTCACCCGGCGTCAGCCGCGTAGTCAAGGTCTATGTTGCTCAGTTCCGCAAGATAACGGAAGGCGACAAGATGGCGGGACGCCACGGAAACAAAGGCTGCGTATCAAGAATTATGGCTGAGGAGGATATGCCTTATCTCGCGGACGGTACACCGGTTGACGTTGTTCTCAACCCGCTGGGCGTTCCGAGCCGCATGAATCTCGGACAGGTTCTTGAAACGATGCTTGGTTTTGTCGCAATGGAGAACGGCTGGAAAACAACGACGCCTGTTTTTGACTCCGCAACGGGAGAGGAAATCAGAGATCTGCTTTCACAGGTCAGAGACAAGAAATATCAGGATCTCCGCGACGACAGCAAAATTACCCTTTACGACGGACGCACGGGCGAACCTATGGCAAACAAGGTTACGGTCGGAGTCATGTATATGATGAAGCTTATTCACCTTGTTGACGACAAGATTCACGCGCGTTCAATAGGGCCGTACAGCCTTATCACCCAGCAGCCGCTCGGCGGCAAGACGCAGTTCGGCGGACAGCGTTTCGGTGAAATGGAAGTCTGGGCGCTTGAAGGCTACGGCGCGTCGCACGTGCTGCAGGAAATGCTCACGATCAAATCCGACGATATCCGCGGACGACTCAAGACCTACGAGAAGATCGTCAAGGGCGAGAACCTTTCAAAGCCGGGAGTTCCGGAAAGCTTCAGGGTTCTTATCAAGGAACTTCAGGGACTCGGGCTTGACGTTGAAATCAAGTATTCCGACGGAACGTTCGGCGAACTCGTTGTGAACAGCGATGAGGACGACAGCAGAGGCTTTAAGCGTTATTCAATGAAACCGGATGCAGGCATAGATTCAATAGACGTTTTCGGAGCCGAGACGGAAAACAGGACAACAGACCTCTTATTTAATGACGACTCGGACGAAATGGACGGACTGCATATAACAGACGAAGATACAGACGCTGAAATACTTTCCGGCAAAGCAGCAGAGCAGGATATATTTGAAAGCGAAGATTCAGACAAGGGGGAGGACGAATAAATGACAGACGCAATCAACCGTGAAATAGTCGGCGTACGCATTAAACTTTCTTCACCGGAAAGAATCAGGGAGCTTTCCAAGGGCGAAGTAAAAAAGCCTGAAACGATTAACTACAGAACGCTTCGTCCCGAAAAAGAAGGGCTGTTCTGCGAGCGTATTTTCGGCCCCACAAAGAGTTATGAATGTGCCTGCGGAAAATACAAACGCAGCGGTCCAAAATTCCGCGGAGTAGTGTGCGACAGATGCGGCGTTGAAGTTACCGATAACCGCGTGCGCCGCGAGCGCATGGGGCATATAGAGCTTGCCGCGCCGGTCGTTCACATTTGGTATCTGCGCGGTATTCCGAGCCGTCTCAGTCTTCTTATAGGCGCTTCCACTAAGGACCTTGAGAAGGTTGTGTATTTTGCTCCTTCGCGCCGCAGAGAACGCTCCTACAAAGTCGTAAGCGCGGGTATTTTTGCTTCGCTGAAAGGCTCGCTTGTCTCACAGTCGGAAGAAAGAGTGCACCGTCATTACGACCCGCAGTTCAAGGCGGAACCGGCATACAGAATCAGCAAGGTTGACGAGTTCCCGCTCAGCGAGGGTGATCTCCTTACCAAGGACAAATACGACAAGTACAAAAAAGATTTCGGCGAAGAATTTACGGCAGAACCGGCTTTTTACCTTTTCAAAAAAGGCAATGAAGGCGGACGCGAGGCCGTAACGGAAGAAACCGCCAAAGCACGCAAAAAAGAGGATAAAAAGCTTGTCAGCGAACCGGCAATGCTCGGCAGCCAGGAGGCGTACATCGTCACCTCAGCCACGCATCTCCCCTTCGCCAAGGGCGACGTGCTTTCAGAATCAGAATCAAAGCATCTGAACGAGGAATACCCGAAACGTTTTACGACGCAGGAAGAGACAATGACGATAGAAGATCCGTGCTATCTTGTCATTGACCCTGGCAAATCGGCGTTCCAGCGCGCTTCCGTGGTTATCGAACGCGAGGAAAGAGCGTGCAGAAGCTACGACAAGCTGTTTGAGGCAGGCATCGGGGCAGAGGGCGTGCTTACCCTGCTTAAGAGAATTGACGTCAGCGTGCTTTCAGCGCAGCTTCGCGAAGAAATTGCGGAGAGCACCGGACAGAAAAAACGCAAGCTCGTTAAACGCCTTCAGGTTGCCGACGATTTCCTGAAAAGCGACAGCAAACCGGATTGGATGATTCTTTCCGTTCTTCCTGTCATTCCGCCCGATCTCCGTCCCATGGTTCAGCTTGACGGCGGACGTTTCGCGACCTCTGACCTTAACGACCTCTACCGCAGGGTTATAAACAGAAACAACCGTCTGCGCAGACTTCAGGAGCTTCACGCGCCTGAAATCATAGTGCGCAATGAAAAGAGAATGCTTCAGGAATCCGTTGACGCTCTTATTGACAACGGACGCAGGGGCAAAGCGGTGCTCGGCGCCGGAAACCGTCCGCTTAAATCGCTTACCGACCTTCTGCGCGGCAAAAAAGGACGCTTCCGCCAGAACCTCCTCGGCAAACGCGTTGACTATTCGGGACGTTCCGTCATCGTTATAGGACCGTATCTCAAGATATACCAGTGCGGCGTTCCGAAGGAGATGGCGCTTGAACTCTTCAAGCCGTTTGTCATGCACAAGCTTGTTGAGCTTCAGCTTGCTCCGAACGTCAAATCTGCGCGCCGTTTCATAGACAAGGGCAGGGAAGAAGTCTGGGCGCTGCTTGAGGACATAATTAAGGATCACCCTGTTATGCTCAACCGTGCTCCGACGCTTCACAGACTCGGCATTCAGGCGTTTGAGCCGGTGCTTGTCGAAGGTAAGGCGCTCCGTCTGCATCCGCTTGTCTGCACGGCGTTCAACGCGGACTTTGACGGTGACCAGATGGCTATCCACGTTCCGCTTTCACTCGAAGCCCAGACGGAAGCAAGGGTTCTCATGCTCTCGTCAAACAACCTGCTCTCGCCGGCAAGCGGAAAGCCTGTTGTCGTTCCTACACAGGACATGATCCTCGGAATGTTCTACATTACGACGATACTTGACGGACAGAAGGGCGAAGGCATGTACTTCAACGAACTCGACGACGTGCTTGCCGCGCTTGACCATAACCTTGTCAACGTGCATTCGAAGATATTCCTTAAGAAGCTTCCCGAATGGCATACGGACGCCGTCAACGAAAAGGGCGAGCCTGATCCTGAAGGCAAGTGGATACTGACGTGCCCCGGCCGTGCCCTGTTCAATACGACGCTTCACAGAGACATACGTTTTGTCAACAAGCGCATGAACAAAAAGAGCATGGCAAAGCTTCTTGACGACGCTTACGATCAGGTGGGACAGGCGGCAATGGTCAGAATGCTTGACCAGATCAAGTCCCTCGGCTACCACTGGTCAACAATGTCAGGCATAAGCCTCGGCGTCGGGGACATCATCATTCCGTCGGTAAAGAAAGAAATTGTTGACGACACGATGGAAAAGGACAACGTTCTGACCGACAACTACAACATGGGTATTCTTACGGAAGACGAGTATCTCCGTGAAAAAGATATCCTCTGGTCAGAAGCCGGCGGAAGAATTTCAGACCAGATTATGGACGGGCTTGACGACACGAACTCGCTCCGCATAATGGTTGATTCCGGAGCCCGAGGCTCGCGCGGACAGGTTGCCCAGATGGCGGGTATCCGCGGTCTTATGGCAGACCCGTCAGGCAGAATCATAGGCTACCCGATTACCGCAAACTTTGTTGAAGGGCTTAACACGCTCCAGTACTTCATTTCAACGCACGGCGCCAGAAAAGGTCTTGCCGACACGGCTCTTCGTACGGCAAAATCAGGTTATCTGACGCGCCGCCTCGTTGACGTCGCGCAGGATCTCATCATTACCGAAGAAGACTGCGGAACGCACGAAGGCATAGAAATCCGCCCGCTCAGACAGCAGGACGGAAAGATAATGATTCCCATGTCGGAACGCCTTGCGGGACGTGTCAGCCTTGAAGAGCTGAGAAATCCCGAAACCGGCGAACTGCTGCTTGAAAGAAACGAAGAAATCACGAACGAAAAAGCGGCGTATATTGACAGTCTCGGCATTGAATCGGTATGGGTCAGAAGCCCGCTTACCTGCGGCTGCAAAAACGGAATCTGCCGTACGTGCTACGGAAGAGACCTCAGTACGCGCGACAAGGTTTCAATCGGCGAATCAGTCGGCGTCGTTGCCGCGCAGTCAATCGGCGAACCCGGTACGCAGCTTACGCTTCGTACCTTCCACACCGGCGGCGTTCATACTTCGGAAGACATCACGCAGGGTCTGCCGCGTATTGAACAGCTGTTTGAAGTCAGACGCCCGAAGAAAGTCGCGATTTTGGCGGAAGTTGACGGCGTCCTTTCTGAAATCAAAGTTTCGGAAGGCAAACGCAAGCTTATAATCTCGGTGGAAAACGAAGCCGGCGAAGAAGAAAAACTTGCGTTCAACATTCCTCTTTCGCAGAACCTCAGCAGCGGCATAGTTGAAGGCTGCGAGATCGTAAAGGGAATGCAGCTCACGGAAGGCTACATTGATCCGCAGCAGCTTCTTGAGGTTGAAGGTCTTGAAGCGGTGCAGCACTATCTGCTTGACGGAATTCAGGACGTCTACCGTTCGCAGGGCGTTACGATCAACGACAAGCACATTGAAACGATACTCCGCAAGGTTGCCCCGATTAACAGGGTACGCGTTGTTGAAGAAGGCGACAGCTCGTTTGTTTCGGGAGAACTTGTCTGGAAAGACATACTTGTTGAAGCTGTCAAGAAGATAGCCGCCAACAATGAAATTTCTCTTGACCAGTCTGTAGAGTTCCTTGAGAAATTTGAAATCAAACAGATCCCTGCGGAATACCAGGAGCAGGCAAAAGGCAGGAAAACTCCGAAACTGACCCGCGCCCTGCTTGCGGAAATGCTCAAACCGGGCGGCAATGCGGGCGAAGTGCTTGCTGCCGACGAAAACGGTGAAGTTAAAATTATACTTGGCGACGCGGCTTTCAGACGCATGATTGAAGGCAGGGAAATTATTCAGGACTTCGAAGACCCGAAAACGGGCGAAATCCTTATCAAAAAAGGACAGAAGCTTACGGACAAGGACCTTACGACCATAGTCTCATGCACGCCGCAGCCGATACAGGTGAGAAACATAGAGTTCCTGAACAATGCAATTAACTCGCGCTGGCTTGCGGAAGACGTAAAACAGGGCGGCAAGGTTGTTCTTAAGGCAGACAGCTGCATTGACGAAACAGCGGTCAAGGTAATATGCAACTACGGTATTGAGGGCATCAAGCTCTGGAAAAACAACGACCGTATTGAAGTAAAAGACGTAATGCACGACTACCTTATAGACCTGATCGGCAATCCGCTTACGCAGGCGTTTGACGAGGACGGGGAAGTTGTGGAAAACCGCGCCCAGACTATTGACGGTGCGATAGTGCACGGTCTTGTTGACGGGAAAATTTCCGGCATTGAAACGGAAGGCAGGATTATAACCCGCGAAAAGGTTATCAAAGAAGCCCTTTCGTCAAAGCTGAGAAGCAAAGTCCTGCTTGAAACAGTAGAGGGTACGGAAGGCACGATACTTGCCGGAACGGACATCACTCCTGACGTGCTTGAAAAAATTGCCGAAATTGCGCCAGAAACGCTTGTTGTCCGTTCAAGACAGGCAATGAGCGAATACAGACAGATCATCGCAAGAGTGGCATTCGTGCGCAGACTCAGGGAAGCGCCAAAATGGAAGCCGGTTGTTCACGGCGTTACCAAAGCAGCCTTGGCTACGGACAGCTTCCTCTCGGCAGCGTCCTTCCAGCAGACAGCACAGGTGCTTGCGTCGTCAGCGGTGCGCGGCGACGTTGACGACCTTGTCGGGCTCAAAGAGAACGTCATTATCGGCCTTCTCATTCCGTCAGGCACAGGAATTGAGCGTTACAACAAGGTTGAGGTTACGGACGTCTACAGTCAGGAAGAAGAAACCGAAGAAACTCAGGCAGAAGAAGTTTCTGCTGAAGAAATTCCGGCTGAAACTGCGGCTGAAGACTCCGGTGCGGAAGAATAAAGCTCAGGCTGAAACAAAAACTACGGCAAAGCGGCGGATTTTCCGCCGCTTTGCTTGTTTGGAAGACCGTAAAAAAATATTTCACATTTATAGTTGAAAAGGCAGAATTAATTTCGGGTGTTTTAGAAAATTTTTTGTTGACAAATCGTGTTTATGTAGTTAATATCTATCGGTGCGCCTTTTTGCACAAGGGGTATGACTGTGCCCGTACGGGTAGTCTCATGGGCTGAAAGATATGATGGTTACTGGTTTTTTCAGCTGTATGACCTCAGTCGAACAAGGCGGATTTGACGGATAAGAGTTGAAGGCTCGCCGTCATATTATGGTTATGTGCACCTTTTGCACAAAATAATGCTAACCCCGGCGGTCCGGTGCAATTCAGGTCAAATTGCCTACAGGGTCAGCCGAAAGATAAAGAAAACAAAGAAAGGAGGAGATTGTATGCCGACAATTAGCCAGTTGATTCGTACAGGCAGAGAAGAGAAAAGACACCGTTCAAGCTCACCGGCACTCCAGAACAACCCGCAGCGCCGCGGCGTATGCACGCGTGTCTACACAGTAACGCCGAAAAAGCCTAACTCAGCTCTTCGTAAAGTCGCCCGTGTGCGTCTTACGAACGGTATCGAAGTTACTGCGTACATCCCGGGAGTCGGACACAACCTTCAGGAACACTCAGTTGTTCTTGTTCGCGGAGGACGTGTAAAAGACCTTCCCGGTGTCCGTTATCACATTGTCAGAGGAACACTCGACTGCGGCGGAGTTGAAAATCGCCGCCAGAGCCGCTCGCTCTACGGTGCACGTAGACCGAAGTAATATTTAAAGGGAGGAATTTCTAATGTCACGTAAAGGACATATCAGAAAACGCGTTTCACCGCCCGATTCAGTCTATAACAATGCCGTAATGGGAAGATTTATCAGCTGCCTCATGCTTGACGGCAAGAGAAGCGTCGCTGAAAAGATTTTCTACGGAGCACTGAATCTGGCAGCAGGCCGCCTCGACCTCAAACCTGAAGAGGTTTTCGAGAAAGCCATGACAAGCGTGGCGCCGCTCGTTGAGGTTCGTCCCCGCCGCGTAGGCGGAGCAACCTATCAGGTACCTGTCGAAGTTACGGCACCGCGCGGACAGGCGCTTGCGACACGCTGGATTATCAACTTCTCGCGCTCACGCAAAGGCATGCCGATGATGGAAAGACTCGCAAGAGAATTTCAGGATGCATGCAAAGGCGAAGGCGGTTCAATCAAGAAAAGAGAAGACACACACCGCATGGCTGAAGCGAACAAAGCGTTTGCTCACTATCGCTGGTAGAAGCAGCTGCAACACAGGTTATTTGTTTTAAGTTTTAAAGTTAGGATTTGGTGGTGTTAACGAGATGCAAGGCATCGACTTGAGCAAAGTGCGCAATATAGGAATAGCAGCGCATATAGACGCGGGGAAAACGACTACTACTGAGCGTATCCTTTTCTACACGGGCAAGAAGCACAAAATCGGTGAAACACACGAAGGCAGTGCTACTATGGACTGGATGGAACAGGAGCGCGAACGTGGTATTACGATTACCTCCGCCGCTACAACCTGCTTTTGGAACGATTGCCTTATCAATATAATTGATACACCCGGACACGTTGACTTTACGGTTGAAGTCGAACGTTCAATGCGGGTCCTTGACGGAGCGGTTTCAGTTTTCTGCGCTGTCGGGGGAGTTGAACCGCAGTCTGAAACAGTTTGGCGCCAGGCCGACAAATATCATGTCCCGCGTGTAGCATTCGTTAACAAAATGGACAGAGTTGGAGCGGATTTCATGGCTGTTGTGGACCAGATGAAGAACCGTCTGGGCGCAAAAGCAATTCCAATTCAGCTTCCCATAGGTGTCGAAGATACGTTCAAAGGAATGGTTGACCTTATTAAAATGAAAGCCGTTATCTATGACGATACTCTCGGCACCGAGTACCACATTGCGGAAATCCCTCCGCAGCTTAAAGATGACGCCGAAATTGCGAGAATGGAAATGATCGAGGCGTTGGCGGATCATGACGACGAACTTATGAGTCTTTATCTTGAAGGCAAGGAAGTGCCGAACGAGCTTATCACGAAGGTTCTTCGCAGTGCCACGATAAAGATGGAAATATTCCCCGTCATGTGCGGTTCAGCTTTTAAAAACAAAGGCGTTCAGCCGCTGCTTGACGCAATCGTCGATTATCTGCCCAGCCCGCTCGATATGCCTCCCGTAACCGGCGTCGATCCTGACGACGTAGCAAAAGAAAAGAGCTTCAAAACAGACGTTAACGAACCTTTTGCGGCTCTTGCTTTTAAGGTTATGGTTGACCCGTTTGTCGGAAGAATAGTTTTCTGCCGTATTTATTCAGGCAGCATTGAAAACGGTGTCACGGTTTACAATTCAGATACAAGACGTCGCGAACGTGTAGGACGCATCCTGCGCATGCACGCTGACAAGCGTGAAGACATCGACAGCGCCCAGGCAGGTCTTATAGTTGCCATACCGGGGCTCAAGATGGTCCGCACGGGCGACACTCTTTGCGATGAAAAGAATCCTATACTGCTTGAGAACCTCACGTTCCCGGATCCGGTTATCTCGCTCTCCGTCGAGCCGATGAGCAAAGCGGACCAGATTAAGCTGGCAAAGGGACTTGAAGCTCTTGCGGAAGAAGACCCGACGTTTAAGGTTTCACTTAACGAAGAGACGGGACAGACTCTTATAAGCGGTATGGGAGAACTTCATCTTGATATTATCGTTGACAGGCTTCGCAGAGAATTTAACGTTGAAGTTAAGGTCGGAGCTCCTCAGGTTGCGTACAAAGAAACAATCCGCAAACCGGCAAGAGCAGAAGGCAAATTTGTCCGCCAGTCAGGCGGTAAAGGTCAGTACGGAGACGTTGTTCTTGAAATCGAACCGCTCGAAGGCGGAGTCGGTTTCGAATGGGAGGACAAAATCGTGGGCGGTGCTGTACCTAAGGAATATGTTCCTGCGGCTCAGAAAGGCGCCGAAGATGCGCTTAACAACGGTATCCTTGGAGGATATCCTGTCATCGGTATAAAATGCTCAATAGTCGACGGCAGCTACCACGAAGTGGACAGCTCCGAAATGGCATTCCGCGTTGCAGGTTCCATGGCGATAAAGGAATGTTTGAAGAAAGCAGATCCTGTGCTTATGGAACCGATGATGAGAGTTGAAGTCGTTGTCCCTGAAGAATACATGGGCGACGTTATCGGAGACATCTCGTCACGCCGTGGCAGAGTATCGGAAATGGATGTACGGGCAAATGCAAGAATAGTAAAAGCGTTTGTCCCGCTCGCGGAAATGTTCGGTTACGCGACGGATTTAAGAAGCAGAACGTCCGGAAGAGGATCCTTCACAATGACATTTGATCATAATGAAGAGGTTCCCAGAAGCGTTGCCGAAGAGCTCCTTAAAAACTAAATAAATCAGCAAGCACTTATAAAAATCAAAGGGAGGAAACAGGAAATGGCAAAAGAGAAATTTGAAAGAACCAAGCCCCATCTTAACATAGGAACCATCGGTCACATAGACCACGGTAAGACGACCCTGACGGCGGCAATCACGAAAACGCTTGCCCGTCACAACGGAGCAGACTTTGTCCCGTTCAACATGATAGACAAAGCTCCGGAAGAAAGAGAACGCGGAATAACCATCAACATCGCCCACGTTGAATACCAGACAGAATCAAGACACTACGCCCACATTGACTGCCCGGGACACGCTGA
>JAGHTZ010000034.1 GCA_018065065.1 Candidatus Equadaptatus faecalis
TTTCAGATATTTTCTTTCGGAACCGCACAAATTAAGCAGCGCAAAAAACAGCAGCACCGCACACACAAGAATTATGAATATTTGTTTGTTAATTTTCATAACATGACCTCTTTATTTTCCGTATTTATCAAGTTTATCCAGTTCTTTTCCGCTGAGCCGCCACGTTGTCCATTCGCTCATCGGTTTTGCGCCGTGCGCGCGGTAAAACTCTATGCCCGGGGTATTCCAGTTCAGGCAGCACCATTCAAAACGTTTGCAGCCCCGTTCTTTCGCAACTCCGGCAAGGTAACTGAAAAGCGCCTCCCCGCAGCCTTTTCCCCTGTGCTCCGGCAGAACGTACAAATCTTCGAGCCAAATGCCTGCCCTGCCCACAAAGGTTGAGAAATTCTGGAAAAATACCGCAAAGCCGACGTCTTTCCCGTCAAGCGACACAAAGAGCGCTTCCGCCTCACGGCGCTCAAAAATTGACTTACGAAGCGTTTCGGCCGTTGCCTCAACCTGATCTTCCATGTGTTCGTATTCGGCAATTTTTTTGATGAAATACAATATTTTTTCAGTTTCGCTTTCCTGCGCAAAGCGGACGTTAATTTTGCTCATAACATTTCTCCGTACAGTTCTACTTCGTTTTTATCGTCTGTCGGCGTAATGCTGACGTGCACCCGTTCCTCGTGCGAGGTCGGCACGTTTTTGCCGACGAAATCGGGGCGTATCGGCAGTTCCCTGTGTCCACGGTCAACAAGCACCGCAAGGCGTATGACTGCCGGCCGTCCGAAATCAAGCAGCGCGTCCATTGCCGCCCGCGCTGTTCTGCCCGTGTAAAGGACGTCGTCAACAAGTATAACGGTCTTTCTTTTCAGCTCGCAGGGAATACTGCTGTCAACCGTTTCAGGTTTGCTCGGCAGTTCGTTAAGGTCGTCCCTGTGGAGCGTAACGTCTATCTCGCCCACAGGCACGTCAACGTCCGTGAATTTTCTGATATTTTCGGCAAGCAGCTTCGCCAAAGGAATTCCGCGCCGTTTAATGCCCACAAGGCAGATATTCTCCGCCCCGTTCGTCTTCTCAATTATTTCATGCGCCATTCTGGCAAGCGAACGCATCATCTGCGCTTCGTCCATAAGTTTTGCTTTAAGCTCCATACCTCGCCCCGCCTTGTCGTTGCAAGTCCGCAGCAGCGGACTACATTAATTTTGCAAAAAGATTTATTGCCCCGACGGAAATTATTCCGGTCACTATCAGCGACAGACTGCTGAACGCTCCCTCGACTTCTCCCATTTCCATAGCCTTGGCAGTGCCTATGACGTGGGAAGCCGTTCCCATGGCGACACCCTTTGCAATCGGGTTGTTAATTCCGCAAAGCTTGCAGAATTCTTTGCCGAACATATTTCCTGTTATGCCCGTCACGCATATACCCGCAACCGTGAGAGGAACGCAGGCGGACAGCTGGCTGCTGACGGCTATGCCTATGGGCGTCGTGATGGACTTCGGAAGCAGGCTTACGTAATCGTAACGCCCGAGCTTGAAAAGCAGGGCAGCTGCAAAAATAAAAATCCCGTTCGCAAGCACGCCGGAAATTATTGCAGCCAGAACAGGCAGCCAATTTTTCTTCAGCAGTTCAAACTGTTCGTAAAGCGACAGGGCAAGGCAGACCGTTGCCGGCGTCAGCAGAAAAGAGATAAACGCCGTGTCTTTCGCGTATTCGGCATAATCAATTTTGAGAAAGGATATTGCTCCGATTGAAATAAAAATACCGAAAATCATCGGATTCAGCAGCGGCGATTTGAAACGGCGCTGAACGGCGCAGCCGAACAGAAACGCAAAAATCGTTACTGCCGACGAACAAAACAGCGAATTAAAGCCGCTCATTGTCTTTGCCTCCGTCTGCTTTGTCGGCAAGATACTGCGCGGTTCTGCCTGATACAAACATTACAAAGAAAGTTGAGAAAAACGCCGCCGCGAAATAAACAACCCAGTGAGGCTGCAAATCGCGCCACACCTCGATAAGCGCGACCGCCGGGGGGATAAACAGCACGGGCATAATTTCTATGAAAAATTTTGCCGTTTCCTTTATTGCAGAGACTTTGACTACTTTAAATTCAAGGCAGAGGAACAAAATTCCAACGCCGTAAATTCCCGCAGGGACAGGAAAAGGAAGTATCGCGTGCAAAATTTCCCCTGCAAAACAGACGGCAAGTATGAGAGCAAACTGTTTCAGGAACTTCATACGACAATCACCCCGCACAGATTATAACGCAAAAAGGTTACGCGCAACATTTTTTCGTACGAACTTTTGCGCAGCATTTGCAGAACAAAAACAAAACCGCACTCGGCGGTTTTGAAAACAGGTAAAAGAGCGTCTGTATCAACCGTTCAGCAGAATTTCGTCGAATTTCCGGCAGTATTCGATTATGTCCTCCGCGCCGTATTCCGCGCTGTCTTCCGTGAACTCCATAACAGCCTCTTTTTTCGCAAAGGTCTGCCACTTTATTTCGCCGACGTTTTTAACCTCGTGCTGATACAGCGACGGATTGCCTTTTTTCATAAAGTTGACGAGGCACGCCTGAAGCGTTTCTTCCAAATCGGAACGGCAGAGATAGCCGCATTTTTCTGCATATTCGCTGTTGCCCAAAAGATGGAACAGGCACGCGTAGCTGCTTGCCCCGAATTTTTCAATCGGAGAACCTGCTTTCCAGCGGAAACAGCGCGCCGCGCCCCCTGCCTTGCTCTGCAGTCTGCACGTCAGAAGCAGTCCAGCCTCGCAGCCGAAACGCGAGAAAATACACTCCAGGGCGTCTTCTTCCGCCGCACCCTGTTCAAGCTGTTCTTCATACAGTTTTTTCAGCAGTCTGCCTCTTTTAGAATCATCTTCAATCGCCGCTTTCAGATAGAAAGTAATCATTTCCGCGCTGTCTGCCTCACCCATGGAGGAAACCCACGAGCCGAATTCATTCTCAGCCATTCCGGCAAGAATATTGATATTCTTTGCAGCCCCGTCCGCAATTTCGCGGTACGGGCTGGAAGGAACAATTCCGTCGCAGACAGGCATCGTTACATCGCTGCCGAGCGCTTTCTGAGCGTCAAGAATTTGTTCCGGCGCAAGCGCAAGCAGCTGTTCCATGTTTTCGGCTCCGGCAGCTTTTGCAAATTTTAAGCAGAGTTCGTTCTGCTGTTCAGGCGTGTAAAGAGACTCGAAATTTCCTGCAAGGACAAAAATTTTGTCAAAAAGTCCTTCAGCCTGCTTTATAACGCCCAAAAGCAGTGCTGAAACGCCTCCGGCATGCTCGCCTGCTACGGTTATATTGTCAGGATCCCCGCCGAATGCCGCTATATTCTCCTTAATCCATTTCAGAGCTTCAATCTGGTCAAGCAGCCCCAGGTTTTGACTGTCGGGATATTCCTCCGCTCCGGAAATTCCCGCAAAATTTGCGAAACCAAGCAGCCCGAGCCTGTAATTTAACGACACGAATAAAACGTCCTTGTGCCTGCGGACAAAATCCCTGCCGTGATACAACGGGACAGCCGAGCTTCCGCAGGCAAAATCCCCTCCGTGAATATACACGAGCACGGGGCATTTTTTTTCAGACTTGCCTGCGGCAGTCCAGACGTTAAGCGTCAGGCAGTCCTCCGACTGCGGAAGATACCCTGCATAGTTGCGGTTGCTTTGCGGCTGAACGGCAGAAGATCCAAAATAATACGCTTCAAAAACCGCATCGGAACTTTCAAGCGGCTGAGGCGCTTTCCAGCGTTCAGCCCTTGCATACGGTATTCCGAGAAACGCGCGGACTTTCTTCCTCTCTTTTCCAACAAAAACACCCGTCCGCGTTTTGACGGCGCAGCTTTCGTCATACTCTCCTGTAATTGCGCTGTTTTCGCCGCAGGTGTCTTTAATTGACGCTATTTCATCTTCGTCAAGCGTCACACCCTCCGTACCGTCTCCGTATTCGGCACGCATTTTCTTCGTTTTGTACGTGCGGACTGCAAACGACACTGCAAGAACAATAATCGGGAAACCTACAACAAATTCCAGCATCTCTGCAAGATTATGGTAAATGCTGTATCCCCACAGCTTCATGCACAGCGCGTATGAAATAAGAAAACAAACGACAACCGCCGCAAACAGCAGTTTTTTCCTGCGCGGAACAACTTGGAAATATTTTCGTGCCACAAGCTTATCTGCCGCAACAAACAGAACATCGCCGGCAATTATTGAAACAATTCCGGAGAAAATTGTTTTGGCGCCGTACGCGTCAGGCACGCAAAAACCGACGCCGTAGCCTATGGCACTGACAAAAGCAACTATAATATCGTCAAAACTGAACAGTTTCCTCATCCTGATTTACTGCTGAGCTTTATAGACCTCTTCTCCCTCAACAAGCGTGGCGACAAGCTTGGCAGTCGGAATTTCTTCAACGTCACAGTTGACAAAATCCGTGTCATACACCGTAAAGTTTGCAATTTTGCCCGTCTCTATTGTTCCGAGCCTGTTTTCTTCATGGTTCATCCACGCAACGTTAACCGTCATCGCTTTCAGCGCTTCCATTCTGTCTATCGCCTGCTCCGCGCCGCGCTGCGATTTTGCCCCGCAGCTATTGGCTCCCAGCAGCGGCGCATAGCTGTAAGGCATCTGTCTCATATTCGCCATGTATATCTGTCCGGGCATATCAAAGCTCGGCGAAACAGGAAAATCCGTATGGAAAGCAATCGCCGCGCCATAATCCCTGAAAGCCTTTACGGGATAATCTCTTAACGCGCGTTCTTCGCCGACGTAGCCGCACTCCATATCGTAATACGGCTGAGCCTTTGCGCACCAGAGAGGGGCAACGACCGCGACGCAGTTCAAATCCGCCATACGCTTTACGTCTGCCGGACGAACCTGCTGAAGATGTGCAAGAGCGCAGCGCATGCCGAAATTCCCCGTTTCAAGCTCCGCGTTCTCTATTGCGTCGAGGGCGCAGCGCGTAGCGGCGTCGCCAACGCTGTGTATATGCGAAGTCAGTCCGTTTTCAAAACCGGCTTTGATTGTCAGCGCAAGCTTTTCCCTGTCACAGAAACGCTTTGCGCCGAAATAGCCCGGCTGGTCGGCATATTCTTCTTCAAGCCAGCCTGTATGAGCTTCAATAACACCGTCCATAAAAAGCTTCAGCGCGTTTATTTTGAAATGTTCGCCGTTGTATTTTTTCGCGCGCTCCGCAATACGCTGTACGTCTTCAACAGGAGTTTCCGTAGTTTCCATAACGCAGTGCATTCCGAAACTGCGAAGCTTGAGCTTTCCTTCCCTGTCAAGCTCCGAATAGGCGCGTATGCCGTTTTCTCCGCCGGCATCCGCATACGCCTCGCCCGCCGCCGTAACGCCGCGGCTGAAAGCATAGTCCTGCCATACAAGCAGCGCTTTTTTGTATTCCTCAACCGTGAATTTAAGCTTGCCCAAAACCAAAAGCAGCCCGTTTTCGCAGACGTAGCCCGTAGGATTGCCGTTTTCGTCAGCACGCACCAAAGCAGATCCGTATTCCTTAACAGCGTTCGCGTCGATGCCGAAATATTTCATTCCGGCACTGTTGAGCAGTCCTGAATGACAATCCGCACTGCGCATGAAAATCGGCTTGTCTGTTTTCACGGCGTCAAAAATCTCAGCAATCTTTCTCTGCGCCATCGGAGTTCCGCCTGTCTCTCCCCAGCCTGAACCGAGATATACGTTTCTGTCAGGGTTATCCGCAATGTAGCGGTTCATAATTTCAATCATGTCCTCGCAGCTTCTCGCAGCCGACAAATCGGCATTGAAACAGAACCTTTCCGCCGCGGAAATTCCGTGGCAGTGAGCTTCCATAAAGCCGGGATAAACAAAATTCTCACCGTAATCGACAATCTCCGCTCCGTCTGAAAGCTTCTCGGCGTACTCGCGCGAACCGGCGTATTTTATAATACCGTCCTCAATAATCAAAGCTTCCGCACGCGGCTTGTGTTCGTCAACCGTAATAATATTTCCGTAAATAACCTTCTTCATTCTGTTCATCCTCCATACTTAAATTTCGTGCCGCTTTATCCCTGTAAAAACTGAATTATATCCACACGCTTATTATAACATAAACGGGAGCGGCATAACCCGTCCCCGCAAAAAGCTACGCTTTATTCTCTCCGTTCTATTTCAGCTTGAAATCCCAGTATTTGCTGTAATCCTCGTGCATGGAAACGCGGAGCGTTTGCCTGCTCATGTCATACACCGAGCTGCTATTAAAATTCCCTTACAGCGGTCAGGGTTGCAGACAGGCTGTCCTGTTTTCCCGCAAAGCCCTGCAGCCCCAGATCAAATTTCCAGGGAGAACCCTGCTTTTTATACGTGATGCCGAACTCTGCCATACCGCTTCCGCCGGATATGTCAGGCGCCGTCACGTCTTCCGGATCTGCCCAAAGCGCGGAAGCAAGTGAAACGCCGGTGTTAAAGTTGAAACAGTATTCATAGGCAAGCCCGAAATAGCCGTTCAGGGCATTTTCTTTCCGCGTCTGATACCTGAAACCGGCGCGAAGCCTTGTCAAGTCCTGAGCCGCCACGTGAATGTCATAATCGTCCACGACCAGCGCGGCGCTGACACCAAGTTCGTCAAGCAACTTAAAATACGTATTCAGTTCCCCGCCTTTAACCTCGGTAATCTTTCCAAAAGCAAAGTTAAAAATTCTGTATCCGCCTTTGTTGTAGTCGTAGGCGTATCTTCCGCCCTCGGCAGTAATCATGTCGTCGCTCGCGAAATCTCCCCATGCGCGTCCGGCGGCAAAAGCCAACTGCGTGTACCAGCGTTTGGGCGAGTCGTACCGCAGAAACAGCCCTCCGCCCATATAGGCGGCATCGCCTTTGGAAACGATGTAATCGTCGGTGCTTTCATAGCGTCCTCTGCCCGCCTGGAACAGAATGCCGTACACAAATCTGTCCGAAGTCCGTTTTGAAAGACCGAATACGAAGTTGCTACTGTCCATACTCACTTCGCCCAGCGGTTTCATTTTGCTGTGCGTCCAGTTCGCGGCAAAAAACGGATTAAAATGTCCCTTTGATTCGTTTGCCGCCAGCACAGCGTTCTCCAGTCCGGCGCCGGAAAGCAGATTGTTCGCGTCTGAAATCGAATCTACCGTCGAAAATTTTGACTGAGCCAGAGCAAGCGTGTCTTTTGTAATACCCGGAATAATTTCCTCGCAGGATGCCGATGCGGCAAACAGCGCGATAAGAAAAAGCGCCGTCAAAAGCCGCACAATTTTTTTCTTCATTCTGTCGCCTCCACATAAAATTCAATCTGCCGCATACTTATTATAGCATAACGGGGACGGAATGAACCGTCCCCGCAAAACAGGTTTATCAACAAGGTTTCTGCTATTCAGCAGTTCAACGCTCTCTGCCGCGATTATTTGCGCGTTATCCGTGCAGTACGGCTTCGCGAACGTTATTTGTCTGTTTCGGACAGATCGATATGCTTGCCGGAGGAGAATACCGACAGCGGGAGTTTCGTACAGTCTAACGAAGCTACGGTGTCTTCATCCCTAAAGTCGGTGTCATAGACCACCAAGTCGGCACGCATTCCTTTCTTTATGCAGCCAAAGTTATCCTGCTCTTTCATTGTGTATGCAGGGACAACTGACAGGCACTTCAATGCTTCGGCGGGTGAGACTTTTTCGTTCTCTCCCCGCACCTGGGGATTTAACGTTTTGTCCGGGTAACTTCTCGTGACAGCGCAATAAATCATTTTCGGTACAGTACCGGCTCCGTCGGTATGGAAGCTCGCAGTTATACCCTTGTTAATGAACGATTTGATCTTGTACATCTGTTTGGCTTTGTCTTCGCCGTAAATTTTCGTTTCGTCTCCCTTTGTGTCATCTTTCCACGCAGACCACTGAGGAGCGAGAAATACCGATATTTTATTGTCTTTGAGCCGATTCATATCCTCGTTCTCAATAAATGATACATGTGCAAAACCGTTGCGGTAGTCTTCATCAGGCATACCCTTGCGCGCTTCTTCAAAGCGGTCTGTCACATAATGAACAGCTCCCTCTCCCATAGCATGCGCATGTACAAGAAGTCCGTTTTTGTTTGCTTTCCTTACTATTTCGGTAAATGTTTCTTTATTTGAGTCAGTCCACCTTTTGTAGCCGTAATAATTGTCACCCTTGCCTGCGGAAGCGGTGTAAGGCTTATTCGTCCAAGATGTGAGCGCTTCGGGGACGCCGTCAACGAAGATCTTGACCCCGGTTATTTTAAAATATTCGTCATTGCATTGTTTTGCAAGAGAAATGATACGCTCAACTTCTTTCAAAGGATCTTTAGTTGTCTCGGATATCTGACATAATGCTCTGATCTTTAATTTAAGTTTCTTTTCCTGCGCAAGCTCTTTGTAAGCGCTGACCATCGGAAGAGCCTCCGTCTCAAGGATTCCTGCCTCGCAAATGGTCGTGTAGCCGCGGGAAATATAGTCCTCCTGATTGTCAAGAATATATTGTTTCAAATCCTCTTTGCTTATGGACAAGCTCTCCACAATGTCAAAACGCGGTGTCTCAACAACGTATCCGGTAGGCTCTCCGTCAGCATCAACCTTTATACCGTCGCAGCCGTCCTTATTGTAAACCGGAATCAACTCTTTCAACTTAAAGTGTTCTATTGCCGCCTTATTGAGCAGCGCAGAATGACCGCCTCCGTCTACACATACAATCGGAACCGTAGTGGAAGCTCTGTCAAATATGCTATGGTCAAGTGAAGTCCCTTTATCTTTACCATCTGACAGATACCAGAAGCCGAAGCCTTTATAGACTTCTTTTCCCGGATTTTTTTCAATAAATTCTTTCATTTTAGCAGCATTTTCAATAAGCGGGTCTTCGGCTCGCAGCTGCAGACCATTGCATAACAACGTAGCCATAAGACCTATGTGGGAGTGTCCGTCAACGAAGCCAGGGTAAATGAAGTTATCTCCGTAATCAATGCTGCTTGTCTTTGCACTAATATATTTTTCTGCTTCATCTTTACTTCCTGCAAAGACAATCGTGCCGTTCTTCACCACTACCGCTTCACAGAGAGGATTGTCTTCGTCCATAGTAACAACGTTGCCGTAAAGAACCATGTCGTTAGCATTTTCTTTACCGCCGTCGCACCCTCCGGCGAATATCACCGCCGAAAACAGCGCGGTAAGCGCTAAAAACGCCAAAAGCCCTGTAAATTTTTTCTTCATTCTGCTGCCTCCCTATAAAATTCAATCTGTCGCATACTTATTATACCATAACGGGGACGGAATGAACCGTCCCCGCAAAAAACTTCGCTTTATTTTCTCCGTTCTATTTCAGCTTGAAATCCCAGTATTTGTCGTAATCTTCGTGCATGGAAACGCGGAGAGTCAGTTTGTCCATATCATACACAGAGCTGTGAACCGTCTCCCAGAAACCGTCCGGCTTGTCGCGCGTGCAATGCGAAAATTTTTCCGTAACCTTTTCAATAAGCGGAGCCATCTCTTCTTTCGGCGTGTTCACGGTGTAATCCTTTCCCGTTGCGCTGTCGTACTGATAGTGCTCCGAATACCAGAACGGGTTTGTGCTCTTTTTGTACGACTGCGTATAATGCACGCTCTGCAGCAGACTGCGCATTCCCTCGACTGTATTTGCCCTGTCGTAATTTTTGTTAACGATGTCCATGCGCTCAATACCGCAGGCGTGAGGCGTATAACCGTCAACCGACAGATAATAATTCGTCATTGCCTTCGGATTTTTAACAACGCGCAGTTCATTGTCAACTATTTCAACAACATAGCTCTCTTTCGTGTCGGCTATCATCCAGTGCAGACCGAGATTTTTCGGCTTCTCAACAAGGTTTCTGCCCTTCAGCAGTTCAACCGCCTCAGCCGCGCTTCCGGCATTGTCAAGAATATAACGGTTCACCATCATAAACGGCAGTTCTTCCGCCTTGGGATTTGTGCTGTCGTTCTTAACGTCGTAAGGAACGTAATTCATGTTGCACGTCACGCCTTTTTCGTTCATGCCGTCGGTGATCATAAACGGAAGCAGGCGTTTCATATCATCGGACAATTTTTCGCTCTCCATATCCTTATAATGCACGTTTGAAAGAATACCTACCGCGATACTTGCGTAACGCCCGTCTTTTCCGTCAACCCACACTATAACTTCAGGGTACTGTCCGATGTGATAGTCCAAATTGCGCCCGTAAATATTTCCGTTCACGACAGCGGTGCAGGCAAAGGCTTTCCCGTTTCCGGCATCTGCCCTTTTCTTAAAAAATCTGCTCAGCGCTTCAACGTCATTAACCGCGCTGTAGTCAGGCTCGGCATAGCGAACCCTGTAAAGATAATCCGAGACCTTCTCGAATTTCAGCGCTTCGGCGGGCTTTGCCAAATATTCTGCATTGCAGGATTTATAAAGCGAGAAACCAAAAACAGAAGCCCCTGCAAGAATTGCGATCAACAGCCATAAAAACTTTTTCTTCATATTGCCGCCTCCTTATAAAATTCAATTTTCCGCGCGCTTATTATAGCATAGCAGGGACGCAGAAAAACCTCCGTAAAATTACTCAAATCAAAGCTTCCACTGTATTAACCTGTTGCGTCCGTTCAGGACAGCAGACAACGGCTAATATAACCGCACAGTTCTCAGATACTTTCTGTACCTGCAGCATTCTCTCCCAGCCATCAAAAACGGGCAAACATCGCGACAAGAAAAAGCGCCGCCAGATTTTTTTTTGCGTTCTCCAATTTTGTTGTCCTCCGGTTCAAACGTTACAACAGGAAACAGTCTGTTCCGCCGTGCGCTATTTCAGCTTGAAATCCCAGTATTTGCTGTAATCCTCGTGCAGGGATATTCTCACAGTCTGTTTGCTCATGTCATAGACAGAGGTGTACACAGTTTCCCAAAAACCGTCGGGGTTGTCGCGCGTACAGCGCGAAAATTCCTCGGCAATTTTGTCAACGTGCGCCTGTAATTCTTCCATCGGCGTACTTATATTGTAATCTTTCCCTGCCGCTTCATCGTAAAGGTAATGCTCTGAATACCAGAAAGGCTTGGTGCTTTTTTTGTACGCCTGCGTGTAATGCACGCTCTGCATAAGCCTGCGCATATCTTCTACGGAAGCTGCTTTGTCATAGCCCTTCTTAATGATGTCCATGCGCTCAATACCGCAGGCATGCGGCGTATAACCGTCAACCGACAGATAATAATTCGTCATTGCCTTCGGATTTTTAACGACACGCAGTTCATTGTCTATAACTTCAACGACGTAAGATTCCTTCGGGTCTGCGATCATCCAGTGCAGTGTTGAAATTTTAGGCTTGTCAACAAGATTTTTGCCGCGAAGCAGCTCAACAGCCTCCGCCGCGCTTCCCGCATTGTCAAGAATATAACGAACCACAGTAAAATACGGCAGTTCCTCTGCTTTCGGATTCGTGCCCTTATCATTTTCAACGTCTCTCGGAACGTAGTTCACGTTGCACGTTACGCCTTTTTCGTTCACGCCGTCCAAAACCATAAACGGAAGCAGCTTTTTCATATCTTCAGAAAGTTCCCCGCTGTCTGCTTCCGCGAGGGTGACAGCGTACATTATTCCGGCGCCCAGACTTGCGTAACGCTTGTCATTCCCCTCAACCCACACAACATACTTGGGACTGTGACCCATGAAAAGGTCAAGATTGCGCCCGTAAAAATTCCCGTTCACAACAGCGCTGCAGGCAAAAGCTTTTCCGTTGTACGCCGCAACCAGTTTTCCGAAAAACTTTTTTATCAGGTCAATATCGGAATAGACGCTGTTATCAAGGTCGTTATAGCGGATCTTATACAGATAATCGGATACTTTTTCAATTTTCTGCGCTTCGGCAGGCTTTGCCAAATATTCTGCATTGCAGGATTTATAAAGCGAGAAACAAAAAACCGAAGCACCGACAAGAATTGCAATCAACAGCCATAAAAACTTTTTCTTCATACTTCCGCCTCCTTTAAAATTCAATCTTCCGCGCGCCTATTGTATCATAAGCAAGAGGTCTCTGCTAACTACAGGCAGTCTCCCGCTTTTGTTCAGGCGCGGTATAAACCGGTGCCTTTATTCAGGGCTGACCGTTTTATAGTAACGCCCTTTCAGGTCACTGCCGACTTTTAATATAACTGCGGGCTTGTTAATCAGGTTATGAGTCGCGGGGTCAACCGAAATTGTGCAGTGCGTCAGTTTCAGTTTTGTAGTTTCTTCAAGCGCTTTTGCGACAGCTTCCCCGTCTGTGCTGCCCGCGCGTTTAATTGCATCGACAAGCCATTTTGCGGCATCGTACGCCATCGTTATGTCCGTAAATTCTTTGCCCTCGTCATGATATACCTTTCGGTATTTCGCAAAGACAGGAGCCATTTCAGGAGCTTCCTGATAGGTGTGATTAATCCAGTAACTGCCCTTCAGCGCGTCTCCTGCTATCTCGCTCATAAACTCCGCGTAGCCGTCTCCTCCGATAAAATTCACCTTGAGCTGCAGTTCTCTTGCCTGTTTGATTATGAGCGCCATATCTTTGCCCATGCCGGGCAAAAGGAGAACGTCGGCGCCGCTGTATTTGATTTTCGTCAGCTGCGCGCGGAAGTCAACGTCAGTATCGCGGTAGCCTTCATCTGCAACGATTTTGCCACCCTTGCCGGTAAATGATTTTACAAAATATTCCCGAAAACCGTGCGCGTAATCCGAGCCAACGTTGTACAGCAGTGCCGCTTTTCGGGCTTTCAGATCGCCGTATGCGAACTCTGCCGCGATTTTACCCTGATACGGGTCCGTGAAACAGATACGGAAAGCATACGGCCGCACAGCGCCGTGTTCATGCACCGTAACGTACGGATTTGTGCCCAGTGTTGAAATATGCGGCACTTTTTCCCTGTCCGCAATCGGCGCGACGGCAAGCGAAGTCCCGCTGGTGTCTGTTCCTATAAACGCGCAAACCTTGTCCGCAAGTATCATTCTGCGAACGGCGTTCACCGCGTCTTCACATTTGGATTTCGTATCTCCAACGACAAGCACGAGCTTCTTGCCAAAAAGCCCGCCCTGCGCGTTCACTTCGTCAATAACAAGCCGAACCGCGTTCGCTTCTGTCGTGCCGTAAATCGCAAAATCACCGGTAAGCGAGCCGAGATAACCAATTTTTATTGTATCTGCCTCTTTTTCCGGCTTATTACAGAACAAAAGACAAACACAAAGCAGAACAACGCAAACTGCCGCTGCCACAATCTTTTTATTCATTCCGGCTCACCTCCTGTATTTGCGGCACATAACGGCTCTGACAGCTGTCCGTGCTTTCTTCTGAACAGCTGGCAGAACACAAGGCAATGCACAGCACGTGCGTAAATATCAAACTTGATACAACAAGATTATAACACGATAAAAACTTGAAAAAACAAAACAGCGGCGCCAAATAAAACGAGGCAGTGCGAAACCGCGCTGCCCCGCATATAAAACGCTGAAAAAGTTACTACTTCTTCTCCAGTTTTTTCACTCTTTCAAGCAATTCATTTACAAGACCTTTCAAAGCGGCATTTGCCCGAAAACTTACCGTCGCGAAACAAAAGGTCTGAGCCCCTTTGCAGACTGTTTCTGAACAACTATTATCACCCCCCCCCCTTGACATTTGTCAAGGGTTTTGGGGATTTTTTGCCGATTTTCTGATTTTCTCTCATTTTGGCCTGTTTGGGGCGATCTTTCATTGCGTATTTTGGATTTTCGCCAAAATTCCAGCCTCTGTCAAAAACGGGACGGCTTATGCCGTCCCGCGGAATACGGTAATTCTTCTTATTTTTCTTTTCTGAAATCGGGGAACAGTCCGTCCGTATAGAGCTGTCTGTTTGTTTTTGAAAGCGCTGACGCTACGCGGAATGCCGCAAGGTCGTCGTAGGTGTTGCCAACAATCTGAATACCAACTGGGACGTTTCTCGCCGACAGGCAGATTGGAACATTGACGACAGGATAGCGGCTGAGGAGATTCCACAGCGGCGTAAGGCAGATATCTATACTTTTGTGCTGTGTACCGTTAATATCCGCAAGCTTGTCAGGTGACGCTTCAAAATCCGCAGGGACTTTCGGCGTCGCAAGGCTTGGCATAACCAAAGCGATACAGCCTTTGGCAAACACTTTTTCCTGAATTTCCCCATGCATCGCGTTAAGCATGCGTCCGGCTTCAATAAGTTTTTTGGGACCAAAATCTTTCGCGCCGTTAAAGAATACGCCGCAATAGCTGCACAGCTTGTCCTCGTGTCCCTCTGCCAAGGCAAACAGCTCGTACATCTCCGTTGACATCAGACCCTGAATGTAGGTCTTTCCAAATTTTTCCGCGCTCCAGTCAAGGTCAATAACAACAACCTCCGCTCCGGCTTTTTTCAGCAGTTCCGCCGTTTTGTCCATAGCGGCGTCAATTTCTTTGTCGCAGCCTCCGGGCAGCCAGTTTTTGAAGCGGCAGAGCGCAACTTTCTGCCCCTTGATTGGCGCGTATTCCGCCGGATATTCAAGCTTCGGGCGCAGCGAGGAATGAACCTTGGGACTTGGTCCGCAGATGACGTTCTGCATTAACCGCATATCGCCGAAGGTTCTCGCAAGGGGACCAAGTGTTTCGTAGGAAATTTCCGACGTCGGCACCCTGCCAAACGGAGGTTTGAAGCCATATACGCCGCACATTGCCGCGGGTATACGTATTGAGCCTCCCATGTCAGAACCTGTCGCAAGCGTGCAGAAACCCGCGGCAAGCGCAGCGCCCGAGCCTCCTGAGGAGCCTCCTACACCGTAGTACAAATTCCACGGATTGCGCGTAACGCCGTAAAGTTTGTTCCACGTCATTGAGCTGACGTAAAATTCAGGAACGTTTGTCGAGAATACGGGGATTGCGCCCGCACCTTTCAGTTTGTCAATTATTGCGCCGTCGTCTTCGCACACGGGTGCGTCTTTCAGTATCAGCGAGCCCATGTCAACGCGCCAGCCCTTGACTTCGTTTTCGTTCTTTATGCCAACGGTAATTCCTTCAAGGGGACGCGCAGTTCCGTTTTTGTAGCGTCGTCCGGCTTCCTTTGCCGCTTTTCTCGCTTCGCCAAAACGGTCAAAGCAGATTGCGTTGACCTTGCCGTTAAAGTTCAGATAGTCCTTCAGCTCTTCGCGCGAGGTGTTGACAGGACCGTTAAACTTCTGAACCCTTGCTATCTGCGCCTCAAGCACGTCTGTCGGGGTTATCGTCCCTGCCTTAAAAAGCTTTATCTGCTCCGTTGCGGGCATGTAAGCAAGCTCAGCCTGTGTGTATTTTTTCGCCGCGCACGACGCGGGAGAAACCAAAAGCGCCGCAAGCGCAAACAACGCCAAAACAGCCGCCGGAATTTTCTTCAGCCGCAAAGATTTGTTCTTCATATCCAAGCCCTCCGTTATTTAATTAACCGTGTCCTTATTATAGCACACGGCGCTGCACGGCTTTAATCTTATGGTATAATTGACGCAGTTCCAAATTTGACGCGAAGGAGATGTTCTCATGAAGAAAAAATTTGTTTTGGCGGCGCTGGTAATCGCCTGTATTGCCGCCGCGCTGTTTGCTTTCCGCGGCGACGGATACAAAGAGGCGAAGCTTTTGGAATACGCGCCGAACAATGAAATTACGGGAAACTATGACAAGGCTCTTGCCGCAAAGTGCGAGAACGGCACTTTTGTAGGAAAAAAGAACGGCAGCGTTATAGAATTCCGCGGCATTCCGTTCGCGCAGCAGCCTGTCGGCGAACTGCGCTGGAAAGCTCCTCAGGAGCCGCTTCCGTCAGACAAGGTGTTTGAAGCGTATCACGATGGCAAAAGCTGTCTGCAAACGCCTGACCCGTACGAAAGGGCGTCGCTTTACGAGCAGGGAGAAGACTGCCTGTCGCTGAACGTGTTTGTAAGTTCAAAGGACAAAACCGCGAAGAAGCCCGTCATGGTTTTCGTTCACGGCGGAGGCTACGAGCAGGGCGGACACAGCGACCCTCTGTATGACGGCTATAATTTCGTGCGCGAAAATCCTGACGTCATTCTCGTAGTGACGACCTACCGCATGGGGCTTATGGGAATAGTGGATTTCTCGCAGGTTCCGGGCGGCGAAAATTATATGGACGCCTGCAACCTGCCGCTGCTTGACCAAATAGCAACTCTCAAATGGGTTAAGAAAAACATAGCGGCGTTCGGCGGAGACCCTGACTGCGTTACAGTTTTCGGCGAATCCGCAGGCGGCGGAAGCGTTTCAAACCTTGTTGTCAGCCCGCTTTCAAAAGGGCTGTTCAAGCGCGCGATACCTATGAGCGGAGCCTGCACCTACGGCCAGACAAGAGCGGACAGCCAGGTGCTGACCAAAGCTCTTATGGAACGTTTCAACGCGAAAAATATGGACGACCTTATGAAGGTCAGTTACGAAGACCTGCGCAAATTCTGGGTTGACGAAGGCGGCATGACGAAATATAACTTCCCGATTATTGACGAGAGTATGCTGCCGGCAGACACGCTTGACGCATGGAACGGAGAGGCGATAAAGGATATTGAAATTATGCAGGGCACCACAAAAGACGAGTGGCGCTATTTCATAGAAGTTTTTGCCGATGACCTCGATTTCTTCAACCTTGTCAACGACGTTACCCAAAAAATGCTTGCGGAAAACGCCTCACCCGAATATCTTGAAGCCTCCGCAAAGCTTATGGCCTATCTGACGAAAAAATACGGCAAAGAATGGGCTCCTACGGAATTCGGCAACGGGCAGCTCTTCCGCGCCGGACAGATGTATCAGGCAATAGCCCACGCAAAGCAGGGCGGAAAGGAATTTTTCTACCGCGTGGACAAGGAAGTTGAGGGACCAAGACAGGAAATACTCAAGGCGTGCCACGCAGTCGAGCTGCCGTTCATTTTCGGCAACTTTGACAAGGAACAGGCAAAGAACACAAAGGAAAACCGCGTTTATTCAAAACAGCTGCAGAGAATGTGGGTCAACTTTGCAAAGACGGGCAATCCGTCGCTTTCGGCAAAGGATAATCCCGATGGAAAAGCTGTTGAGTGGCAGCCCTTCACCAATGACACAAGAAAAGTTATGATTTTAGCGCAGGGCAATCTGCACATGGAAGAAAATCCCGAGGCGGAACGCACCGAGCTTGAACAGAAGCTGATTGCGACAAACCCGCAGTACAAACATCTCCGCGGACTTGCGCCGGTGCTTGCCAGAATTGTGCAGATTCCGGGCAAAGAAGACAGTTTTAAGAAAGTAACGGAGAAACTCACAGAACACGCGCAGAAAGTAAAAAACGCCAAATAACCGTCTGCGGGAAAAACAGGCACAAAACGGGGAGAGCTTCACTCTCCCTGTTTTTATTCAGCCGGCCTGTTTGCTTACGGTTTTCCGAGTTTTCTGTAAACAGTAAAGTACATACAGAGAAAGCAGGACAGTCCGCCGATTAAGTTTGAAATCGGCTCTGCCCAGAAAACGCCCATTATTCCAAGCGACGGTATTCTCGGCAGAAGAAGCGTGAGAGGCACAACCACGATAATTTTTCTCAGTATGGAGAAAAATACCGCCTGTTTTGCTTTTCCAAGCGAGGTAAACGCTGACTGCCCCGCAAATTGCAGTGTCATGAAGATAAAACCGAGAAAATAGATTCTCATCGGTAAAATACCTGCGGAAAGCATTTGCCTGTCGCTGCTGAAAATGCCGATATAAAATCCGGACAAAAGCAGCGTGCTTATCCAGAAAATCCCTGTGTAACAGAGCGCCAGCAGCGTTTCAAAACGAATACCGTTTTTTACTCTGTCAAATTTCGCCGCGCCGTAATTGTAGCTCAGAATAGGCTGCGCACCGTAGGTTATGCCGTGAATAGGCAGTATTATCAGTTCGCGCACGGAGTTGATAACGGTCATTATTCCTATGTAGAGGTCGCCGCCGAACACGGAGAGCGCAGCGTTGCACACAGCCTGAACAGAGCAGTTTGTAGCGCCGACTATAAAGCCCGGCAGTCCAAGCGCAAGTATATTTTTTACCTCTGCGTGCGCTATGCGCGTATTGCGCACCGAAATACGCAGTTCTATCTCTTTTTTGTGCAGAAAAGCAAGCACCCACACTGCGGCACAGAACTGACTGATGACCGTGGCAGCAGCCGCGCCTTTTACGCCGAGATGAAACACGAAAATAAACAGCGGGTCAAGCGCAAGATTGATAACTGCGCCCAAAATTGTCGTGAACATTCCGACTTTCGGAAAGCCTTGAAGATTTATAAAGAAATTCATTCCGGTGCTTACCGCGAAAAATATTGTTCCCAGCATATAAATATCAAGATATTCCGCCGCATGGCGGTACGTTACGCCGCTTGCGCCGAGCAGATAAAGCAGCGGCGTTTTTACCGCAAACACAAGTACGGTAAGTACAAGACTGACAATAATTTCAAGCGAAAACGCTGTTGAAAGAATATTCTGCGCCTTTTGTCTGTTTCCGCTGCCTCTTGCCATTGAGCAGAGAGGCGAAGCGCCCATCGAAATCCAGTTGACAAAGGCTGAAACGAGAGTAATTATCGGAAAACAGAGCCCAAGCCCCGAAAGGGCGTTGCCTGCGTCAAACGCGCCCATGTGACCGATATAAACTCTGTCAACGATGTTGTAGAGCAGCTGAACAAGCTGTGCCAGAGTAAGCGGAACTGCCTGCGACAAAATAAGGCGGCTGATACTGCCGTTTCCGAAATCGCCCTTGTTCAGCTGTCCTGACGCCATAAAATCACTTCCCCGCCGCGCTTCTGTAAAAAGAGCATCGGGATCATTCACACGGCACTAAGCAAGCAAGTGAACAATTTCAGAACTTGTATACCCATTTCCAGTATCACCAATGATGCGAGCTATCTGTTCAATTTGATACGGTGTTGGTGACGGTAGCATCATTAACTATTTCTTTCCTGATAAAACTTACACCTGCTTGCTTCATTAATGTCCATTGACCATGTAATTTACCCTTGGATAAAGCTTCATAGCAAAACAACCAGTAACGATCCATATCTGTGTCTTCTAGCTTCACAGCTACTTTATTAAGTGGCTTTACCTGCGTTGCGTTTCTTTTCCAATGATTCTGCTTCATAAAGTAAATCCATGTCAAAATCAGGAGCAGACAATCTTTACTTTTGATTATATAGTCCTGTGCTTCGGTATAATTATTCTCAAACTCAGCAAGCACGAAACCGAATCGAATTGCGAAATAAATTGAATAACACAGACTCTCATAATCGTTTTTATTGACTGAATCCATATATATTGTGTCTGAAAGGAGCTTGATATCGCTTGCATCAACTTCATATGGTATAAACACATACTCTTCCATCAAGTGCAAAAGGTATGGATAGAGCGCAGCCATATGCATAAATCGCTTTGTCGCCAATTTCTTTCCGTTACTAGAGAGCTTTGAACCTTTCAGCTTTTTGATGGCATAATTTATTATTGCGAAGTTGCCTGTTTCAGTTGCTATCATTAATGCCGTGTCAATAAACGTATTAACCTGCGGATATTCAACCATTCCTGAAACACCCACTTTGGGTAAATCACTCAGTTGATGTTTCCAGTTCTTTTCTATGCCAATAGGGAGTTCAACAATCTTTGTCTTTTTGTGATTTAAAGGTAAATCGAATTCACGAAGAGCTTCTTCAAGATCTCGTAGGAATCGTTGTGCCTTATCGTGACTGTCAACATAGCAATCGTAGTCATCTATGTTCCTGACATAACGGTATCCTTTATCATAAAGTTTCTTATCTACGACGGTCAAAACAATCTCAGAAAGCAGATTTGAAGTATGCGGTCCGACAAGAAGCCCATGCGTTTCACCGTTACGCATATCTGAACACATTTTATCAATATTATTATACCAAATATCATCACTACGTGTTTGCTTTGCTTTTTCCTTTCCAACCAAAGCCCACGGTATTGAATGCGTGTAAATACTAGGGAAGCATGTGGAAATATCCGCTTGAACAATATAGCGGCTCATTCTTTTACCTTGTATCAGTAAATCCAACTCTGGATTACCGTCTACTCGCCAGTCTTTATAATTCATCTCAAAGATACGCTTTTCGTTGTACTTTTTGCGAACGTGAATCCGGCTGACACGGTAACTCTGTCCATTTGTCTGTAAATGGAAATGGGCGCGTATCTTATCCCAGTTATCTCTGACTTCAGCACACACTCTCTGATACTTAAAAGGATTCGGAATTCCCATAAGCCGTGGTATACCAATATTTCGCATTACCCGAAAGGTTATATATTCATTCCAGCCAGCTTCAAACGGATTAGACACTGTCTTGCAGTAATTGAAGAAAGGAACGGCAGTAAATACAGGTGGAAGTTTTTCAGCGAAGAAGCCATATGCAAGGAGCCCTTCGTAAAGTTCATCAGAAGATATTTCGTCCATAAAATCTATATACTTTTTATCCACTGAGATACTTACCTCCGATTCTATCAAATAATGGACATAGCATTTTGCCCACGCTTTTTGTAATTATGCAGACTGAGCCAATTCTGCTATTTTATCAGCAATTTCTTCAACAGTTTTTTGTCTGGTATTTCTATCAACTTTATCTGCTCATAAAGATATCTATTCATTGTCTATTTTATATTATGTCCACTAGCATATAAGGGCAATTTTATTTGTCCAAACTCAGGAAGGCATTTGAAATCTATGAGCATATTTTCATTAAATCTCTTTACTAAACCTAATTGCTTTTCTGTTTCGATTAAATCATCTACTGAAATCACATCTAACACTTTGCGAAAATCTATTTGGTCAAGTACTCTTTTTGTAAAAGGACGTTTAGAATCAAGAAACGCTATACTACATATGTATTTTTGTACAATAGACGAATTTAATATTAACATCGTTGTATATGCGGTATCGTATGTTGGAAGACAGATAAAATAACTGGTATCGTCTGTCATTATTGGACAACCACTTTTTGCACTCAAAAGAGAAAATAATGGCTTTTTATAAAATCCACTAACTCCAACTTTATATGTAGCATATGAATACTCGCCAACACCAAACATAGCAAAAGCAGGTGTATTTTTATAAATTGCACTTTTCCTTTTTTCAAAAAATGCTTTATGTGAAAATAAATAATTCCATGTTTTTGGGGCATCTCTTTTTATATGTGATGTATCTTCTCCAATTGACTTTTGCGTTACAATTACATATCTATCCGACCTATCAATAATTACTGATTTAAACATACTACTCTTTACCAAAGGATAAACAAAACAACTTTCTATGTCAACTTCTTCAGATAGTCCATTTATCATAGATTTATTCTGTAAAGACAACTCCATTATTTTAGAACAATCATGTTTAACACCTTGACGCCACTCAAAACAAGATTTTCCTAAAAAATTGTTAATATGTGTTACTTGATTTTGTAGCCGCCCTGAGTTATATAAAATTTTGTTCGTTATTATCTTTGGCTCATAAAATGAATATACATTACAAAAAGCAGAAGTAACATTATTATTGCTTAATTCGATTACCAGTAAACACGCGCTCGCATTAATACCAAATACTTTATTTGCATTAAATTCTAAAATATCACAAGCACTAAATGAAATATAATTGCGATGTAACTCGGAAAAGATGTTCCTAGCTACAGATGTTTTACATAGCATTGCAATAGTCGCACGTTTTCCACGTAAAGCTGATATCAACTGAAGAATAATATACTCGCAAATATCAAAATTACTAGCACCTGTAAGGGCATCAATCCCTCTTAATCCTTTAAAATTTACCTTTTGAGGAAGATTAATTGAGTTGAACGTCGATAATGTACTATTGGTAACCCAAGGTGGATTGCCAATAACAAGAATATCACTATCGTTTTTTATTATGTTTGATAGGTCAATTGAAAAAATATCTGCATTAATAATCTGGACTCTATTATCACTAATTTCATCTATACATGATTTACAATATTTAGGATTTAACTCAATTCCAATAATTTTTCTTGCACCAAAAATTAAACTATTCTTTATAAAACTGCCAGTTCCACAAGTTGGTTCAATTACAATAGACGGATTAAGTTTTCTTGTATCTTTTAGATATTTACAGACATCAAAAGCAAAAGAATCCGGTGTCTGATAATCGCCATACTCTCGTTTACCATTCATAGTTAACAACTCCATCTATCTGATTATTCAGTTCAATGACTCTAGCATATTGTAATCTCCACTGCAACGCATTGCTAATAGTTAGATAACCTTGTGTAGGAGGACTACACAATATTTCATCTGCTAATTCATTATAGATTATTTCATCTCCAGGAACATTTCTATCCTCTAAAAAACCTACAATATCCTCTTTACGTGCACCATCATGTACCATTTCTATGAGTCGCTTTGTTATAGTAAAATCAGCTGTTCTTTTAGCAGCAATAAAAGTACAGTGTGTAAAGTGCAAATAGCATATATCCGTTGAATCTTTCTTATCGTAAACAAACACAATAATATTATATCCCAACCCATATATTTTTTGGCGAGCATTCTTGAAAGGGCAACTTGATTGTGGTTGAGTGATAGATGTAACTTTTATATCTGTACAAATATTCTCTCCCGGCAAATCAATACCTTTGGCACTACTTCCAATAGTTACTATGTAACGCTCCTTCAAATAGTTTTGAAATCTATGCTCCACATATGTTCCAACAGCTTTTCCATCAGTAACACCCAGTAATTCTGAATGGTTTTCTTGAGACATTAGTTCACAAAAAACTTTCGCAGCTTCTATCAAATTGTTTATAGTAAGTATTGGTTTCACAGAATTATCCTCATTTCTTTAAATTAACCGTTATATAGAATCAGTTATAATATATTATTTAAATCTCAACCATCACTTAATACATATTTTAGTAAAACTTTCACTATTACAGTTTCATTTTTACTAGGTTTATCAATCAACCAATCGCTTACTCCTACGCATTTAGCAAGTTCTCTTCATTAATTGTTTAACCAATTAAAATTTCTATCACCTATTACAAGTTAATACATCAGTATCATTCAAATTCACACAGATAGCGTAGTATGAATAAATGGAAAATATAACTATAAAACTACATCTATTACATATTTATTTTTCAACTTGTTTTTGACATTTTAAAACTAACGACACTTGACAATATCTTTAACAATCCCAATTTGAATATCTTCCTGGGATTTTTGGTTATACTTAAATTATCGACAGTACTTAATGTCACTTCTCGTATTGTGTTTTATTCGTTACACACCTATCATCTACACTTCGAGTTTTCTATTCTTCTTTCATGTTCAGCAAATATCTCTGTTTACATTCGACCTTACCAAGCGCAAGTGTACATTTCATTCTTAAAAATCATGTATATTAAACAACTGTACTATTCTATTCCCACTCTATTGTTCCGCTGGGTTTCGGCGTGAGGTCGAACAGCACACGGTTGACGCCTTTCACTTCGGAGGTAATTCTTTTCGTAATGTGCTGAAGCAGTTCGAAAGGAACGTTTTCAACCGTGGCGGTAACGGCGTCTGTAGTGTTGACGGCACGGATTACAACCGGCCAGTCGTAGGTGCGGAGACCGTCTGTAATGCCTGTTGATTTAAAGTCGGGAACTATTGTGAAGTACTGCCACACCTTGCCTGCGAGGCCGTTTTTGGCAAATTCTTCGCGCAGGATTGCGTCTGATTCGCGGACGGCTTCAAGCCTGTCGCGCGTGATTGCGCCTACGCAACGGACACCGAGTCCGGGACCCGGGAACGGCTGGCGGTACACCATATTGTTAGGCAGACCAAGCTGTTTGCCGACGACGCGGACTTCGTCCTTGTAAAGGAATTTAACGGGCTCTACAAGCTCAAATTCAAAATCATCAGGCAGTCCGCCGACGTTGTGGTGCGATTTGACGGGGCCGCTTTCAAGTATGTCGGGATAAATTGTTCCCTGCGCAAGGAATGAAATACCTTCAAGCTTGCGTGCTTCTTCTTCAAATACACGGATAAATTCCGCGCCGATGATTTTGCGTTTCTTTTCGGGCTCCGCAACGCCTTCGAGTTTGTCAAGGAACCTGTCTGCCGCGTCAACGTAAATAAGATTCGCGTCCATCTGATTTCTGAAAACGTCAACAACCTGCTCCGGCTCGCCTTTGCGGAGAAGTCCGTGATTGACGTGAACGCAGACAAGCTGTTTGCCTACCGCTTTAATCAGAAGCGCGGCAACTACCGATGAATCCACTCCTCCCGAAAGCGCGAGCAGAACCTTTTTGTCTCCTATCTGTCTGCGCGCCGCCTCAACCTGTTCTTCAATAAACGCCTGCGCAAGCTCCGGCGTTGTTATGCGCTGCATTGTTTCCGGTCTTCTGTTCTCCATGACACAACCTCCTTAAAGTTCTCTCAAAGCACTGCTGAATTATACAACTGTTGGGCTGAAATGAAAATAAAAAACGGGCTCTTGCGAGTCCGTTTTTTGTTATTTTTATTGCAGCTTAGTACATGCCGCCGGGCATTCCGCCCATTCCGGGTGCGCCCTGGGGCATTTCCGGTTCCGCTTTCGGTTTGTCGGCAACAAGCGCGTCTGTCGTCAGAATCATTGCCGCTATTGAGCTTGCGTTCTGGAGAGCTGAACGCGTAACCTTTACAGGGTCAATGATACCGGCTTTGATCATGTCAACGTATTCGCCTGAAGTTGCGTCAAGTCCCTGACCTGCTTTGAGCGTCGCGACCTTTTCGCAGATGACGTCGCCCTTCATGCCTGCGTTTTCGGCAATGATCTGAAGAGGTACTGAAAGCGCGCGGAGAATAATCGTTGCGCCCGTTTTAATGTCGCCTTTGAGCGTGTCGATGTATTTTTCAAGTCCGCTTATGCAGCTTACAAGAGCTACGCCGCCGCCCGGGACGATGCCTTCTTCAACTGCCGCACGGGTTGAGTTGAGAGCGTCTTCAATGCGGAGTTTGAGTTCTTTCTGCTCCGTTTCCGTTGCTGCGCCGACCTGGATAACCGCTACGCCGCCGCAAAGTTTTGCAAGGCGTTCCTGAAGCTTTTCCCTGTCGTAGTCAGAAGTTGTGTCGGCAATCTGTTTGCGGATCTGCGCCGCGCGGCCTTCGATTTCCTTTTTGTCGCCTTTTCCGTTGACGATTGTCGTGTTTTCTTTGGTAATCGTAACCTTTTTGGCTTTGCCGAGCACTTCGACGCCGGCTGTATCAAGTTTGAGACCGACTTCTTCGCTGACTACGGTGCCGCCTGTTACCGCGGCTATATCCTTGAGCATTTCTTTTCTTCTGTCGCCGAAGCCCGGGGCTTTGACAGCAACAACCTGGAGTATGCCGCGGAGTTTGTTGACAACAAGCGTCGCAAGGGCTTCGCCTTCAACGTCTTCCGCAATTATGAGAAGCGGCTTGCCGAGCTGGACTATCTTTTCAAGAAGTCCGAGCATATCCTTTACGTTGCTGATCTTGCTGTCCGCGATAAGAATGTTGGCGTCTTCAAGAACTGCTTCCATACGGTCTGCGTCTGTAATCATATACGGGCTGAGATAGCCGCGGTCAAACTGGAGACCTTCAACCGTTTCAAGCGTCGTGCCGAGGCTCTTGCTGTCTTCAACGGTGATAACGCCTTCCTGTCCGACCTTGCCCATTGCGTCCGCAATAAGTCCGCCGATCATCTGGTCGTTGGCTGAAATGGCTGCAACCTGCGCAATTCCGTCATGACCTTTAACTTTCGCCGCTTTCTTTTTGAGCGCTTCAACAACGTTTGCCGTTGCGAGTTCCATACCCTTGCGGATAAGCATACCGTTGGCGCCGGCTGCGACATTTTTAATGCCGTCATGAATCATAGCCTGTGCAAGAACGGTCGCTGTCGTTGTTCCGTCGCCGGCGACATCGTTTGTCTTTGACGCGACTTCTTTGAGAAGCTGTGCGCCCATATTTTCAAACGGATCTTCCAGTTCAAATTCCTTGGCAATCGTAACGCCGTCGTTTGTGATAAGCGGTGAGCCGAATTTTTTCTCGAGAACTACGTTGCGGCCCTTCGGTCCGAGGGTAATTCCGACTGTGTCTGCTACTTTATTGATGCCGCGCTCCATTGCCCTGCGGGCATCTTCTTTGAAAAGAAGAATTTTTGCCATGATAAAAACCTCCCGTTATTTCGTGACTATTGCCAAAATATCTCTTTCGCTGAGAATGAGATATTCTTCGCCGTCAAGCTTAATTTCGGTGCCTGAATATTTACTGTAGACAACCCTGTCTTTTACCTTGACTTCCATTTTCTGGCGTTTGCCGTCATCTGTAATTCTGCCGTCGCCGACCGCAACAACTTCGCCCTCAAACGGTTTTTCCTTCGCTGAATCCGGAAGAACAATACCGCCCCTGGACATCTCTTCGTGTTCGAGCGCTTTGATTACTACTCTGTCGCCAAGTGGTTTGAGTTTCATAAAAACCCCTCCTGTATAATATAGTTTTGCAACTGGCTGCCTGCTGTTAGCACTCTTGAGCAACGAGTGCTAAAACTTAACGAACGTAGTGTAGTGCTTATTTAATAAAATGTCAATACAAAAATATCGGTAAAATTACCGATATTTACTTATTTTTTTGTTCAGCGGCTGACCGCAGGAAGCTATTTGACGGAAATCAGCTCGTACTTTCTCGTTCCAAGCCCTATTTTTTCGCCGTGTACAAGCTGCGTTTCCCACTCCGATTCAGGTGTCGTGTTTCTGAAATGGTCGTGGTGGTCATGGAAGTTCTTATCAGCCATATTGTCACCGAGCACCGAATTTCTGATAGGCTCCGCTTTCAGGCAGGCGTCAGCGCAAGCCTGGTCAAGCGCCACAGGATCCGAGGACGCGAAAATCCCGATATTGGGAAGAATCGGCGCGTCATTCTCGGGGTGGCAGTCGCAGTACGGCGACACGTCAACGACAAACGATATATGGAAACTGTCTCTTCCGGAAACAACCGCCTTCGCGTACTCTGCCATTTTAGCGTTGAGAAGCGGAACCGCGTTGTACTCGGAAAATTCTATCGCGTCAAAATTGCAGGCTCCCAGACAGCGTCCGCAGCCTACACAGCTGTTTTTGTCAACGCGCATCTTCTTCGTTGTTCCGTCAAACACAAGCCCGTTGTTGGCACATTCCCGCTGGCAGCGTTTGCAGCCGCGGCATCTGTCTGCGTCAATTTCAGGCTTGCCGTTGGAATGCTGCTCCGTCTTTCCCGCTCTTGAACCGCAGCCCATTCCGATATTTTTTATCGCGCCGCCGAAGCCCGTCATTTCGTGTCCCTTGAAATGCGTCAGGCTCACAAAAATATCCGCGTCCATAACGGCGTGGCCGATTAATGCTTTTTTAACGTACTCCCCGCCCTCAACGGGAACGGCAATATCATCTGTTCCTTTCAGTCCGTCCGCAATAATCACGGGGCACCCTGCCGAAAGCGGTGTAAAACCGTTTTCCCACGCACAGGCAAGATGTTCCAGCGCGTTCTTTCTTGACCCGGGATACATCGTGTTGCAATCTGTCAGAAAAGGCTTTCCGCCAAGTTCCTTAACAAGATCCGCAACAGCCTTTGCGTAATTCGGGCGCAGATAGCTGACGTTGCCAAGCTCGCCGAAATGCATCTTAATCGCGACAAATTTTTCGTCCATGTCAATTTTCGCAAGCCCTGCCGTTTTCAAAAATCTTTTGAACTTATCCGGCAGACTCTCACCGAAATATCCCGTTCTGAAGCTTGTAAAATAAACCCTTGCCTTTTCCACAATTACAGCTCCCTTCTGTCGTACAAAATTCTCAAACAGCGTTAGTATAGCATTAAAAATCGGTTTTTGCAGAAGAATTGCAAAAAACAGGCGGCTTTTGCCGCCTGTTAAAATTCGTGCTTAAATCTTATTTATACCTGTTGTATTCAAAACCCAAAGCAAGCTTTTCAACGTCAGTCCCACAGGCTCCAGCTTGGATTAGGCGAAAGGGACAAATCGGACGTTATTCCGCGCCGGAAGTTGTCAAAACCTGCGGCGGCTATCATTGTCGCGTTGTCCGTACACATGAATTTCGGCGGGAAGAATACGCTCCAGCCTTTTTTCGCTGCAAGCGTTTCAAGCTTTTCGCGAAGCCCGGAATTGGCAGCAACTCCTCCGGAAAGCGCAGCCGTTTTTACACCGGTCTGTTTTACGGCAAGTTCGATTTTTTTGCAGAGACATTCCGTAACGGCGTTCTGAAACGAGGCGCAGAAATCTGCAAGTTTGACCTGTTCCCCGTTTTCTTCAGCTTTTCTCACAATGTTGACGGCAGCCGTTTTAAGACCTGAGAAACTGAATTCAACTTCTTTCGTAAAAGCAAGCGGCAAAGGCAGTTTGTACGCGTTTTCGTTTCCTTCGTGCGCCAGTTTGTCTATCACAGGCCCTCCCGGGTAGCCGAGTCCGAGAATTTTAGCGACCTTGTCGTATGCCTCACCTGCCGCGTCGTCGCGCGTGGAGCCAAGCAGCTCATAATTACCGAATTCTTTTACCAGTACAAGCTCCGTGTGTCCGCCGGAAACAATCACGGATATAAACGGCGGTTTCAGTTTTTTTGCTCCCTGCGCGGCAACGTTGGCAAAGAGATGTCCTTCAAGGTGGTTAACACCGACCATAGGTTTGTT
This sequence comes from Candidatus Equadaptatus faecalis, assembly GCA_018065065.1. Lineage (NCBI taxonomy): Bacteria > Thermotogati > Synergistota > Synergistia > Synergistales > Synergistaceae > Candidatus Equadaptatus > Candidatus Equadaptatus faecalis. The sequence goes on from JAGHTZ010000034.1 coordinate 28,610, forward strand.
CCAGCCGTATGCAAGCCCTTTGGCAGTCATTACCCCGACCATCAGAGAGCCTATAAGTCCGGGGCCTGAGGTTACTGCTATTAAATCTATCTGTTTTGCGGGATTGTCTATCCCTGCCTCTTCGAGTACCTCGTCAAGCAGCGGCAAAATCGCTTCCTGATGCATTCTGGAAGCAAGTTCAGGCACGACACCGCCGTATTTGGAGTGCGAGGAAATTTGGCTTGCAAGCTTTGACGACAACACTTCGTCAGCGCCGCGCAAAACGGCAATGCCTGTGTCGTCGCAGCTTGATTCTATTCCGAGAGTGATAAAGTTTTCGTTCATTGAAGCTATTTAGTTTATTTAATCGTCGGTACTTTGAATTTTTCAAGATATTTGTCGTAGCCTATTTCGATTTCCGTCCCGGGCTTGCAGTATTTTTTGGGCACCTGCACGCAGAATGACCACTCGTCTGCGAGCTGCGCGTTTACCCCTATCGGAATCCACGATTCCCGCGTCAGTATGTCTTCTCTTTTGAGATGGTAGCCGCCAATGTTGAATTTTTCCGCTTCAACTACCCACGGCTGGTTTGCGACAAGGTAGATTATAAAATTCTCGTAGCCTCTTTTGCCAAAGCCCATGTCATTGTTTGCCGACTGAAGCCATGCAGGGGCCTCCTGTGATTTTGCTATCATTTCGGACATTGTCCCGCTGAGGTAAATAAAATGGATTGAGCCCCTGGCGCCCATAATGAACTCGTCGCCGACCGGAGTACCCTCGACAAAGGTTCTTATGCAGTGCGTATCAAGCAGTTTGACGTAACCCTCGTCAAAGTCCTTGTTGGGATTGTCAGCAAACGCCGTTCCGGCAAGCGCCAAAACAACCAGCAGAGCAAGAAGTATTTTTTTCATTTTAACTGCCTCCGTTTCAAATTAATTGCGTTTTATTTTTTCAAAGCCTGTTTCAGCCAGTCAAATTCGCTGCATTTCAGCAGGTATGCAGACACGAAATAAAGCACTGCCGCCAGAAGCATAAGTATTCCTATCCAAGCCGCGCGGAGCATAAGCGCTCCGTTCACGGGATAATTCCACAAAAATCTGACAGACAGAAGCCCTGCAAGCATTACTCCGATTGAAACAAGTATTTTTCTGCACCAGTCAAATTCAAACAGTTTCAGCGGAATTCCTATATTTTTTGACAGCGCCCGCGCACCGTAGAAGCTTGAGCAGGTGAACGCGAGGGCTACCGACGCCGCGAGCCCCGCGTATTTAAAGAGCGGCATAAGCGTCAGACTCGCGCACAAGTTGACCAGAACCGTTACCCCCGTAACGCCTATCGCCGCTTTCGGCATGCGGCGTGCGTACATGGCGCGCAGAATTACCGTGCTGCTTGCCATTCCGGGCAGTCCGAGTCCGTAAAGCGAAAGTGCAACAGCCGTTGAGTGCCATGCCCATTCGTCAAAAGCTCCCCTGAAAAAGAGCAGGTGTATTGTTTCCTGCGAGAAAAGGAACACCCCCGCCGTCACCGGCAAAACTATGAACAGGTTAAAGCGCAGCGCGTCGCGGATAAAGTCGCGGAATTCCTCCCTGTTTTCGGGGTCTATTCTTGAGAGCATGGGAAGTACCGCCTGAGAAATCGCTATTACAAACAGTCCGAGCGGAAGCTGAAGTACCCTGTCGGCATAATTCAGGACAGATATTGAACCGCCCTGAAGGAACGAGCCCATCATACGGCTTATCACGGGATTTATCTGATTAAGGGACAGCCCCGCCGCGTACGGCAGGAAAAGCGCCATCATATCGTGAAGTTCTTTGTTGTCTTTTTCAGGCTTCGCAGGGCGCAGCGGCATTTTGACTTTTCCGCACCAGTACCACTGGAGGCACATATTGCTTAAGCCGCCGATTAAAACGGCGATTGCAAGATTCCAAACACTTTTTTCTTTTGCTATGCAGAGAATATAGAATATAAACGCGGCGTTGCTCAGGGCAGGGGCAACCGCCGGCACAAAAAAACTGCCCATTGAATTCAGCACCCCCATAGCAAGAGCCGAAAGAGACACAAGCAGAAGGAACGGGAAAAGCATCTGCGTAAGCCTGATGGCGGTTCTGTAGGTTTCTCCGCTGAATCCCGGCGCCATAAGCTTTACAAACAGAGGGGCACCGATAATTCCAAGCAAAACGACTAAGGAAGTACAGACTGCAAGCACGCTGAGAGCCTGACGCGCAAGTCTGTGCGCCGTTTCGTGTCCATCGGTTGAAAGAGTTCTGGAAAATACGGGAACAAACGCGGCAGAAAGAGCCCCCTCCGCAAGCAGCTGTCTTGCGAGGTTCGCAAGCGTATAGGCAACATAAAAAGCGTCCAGCTGACAGGTTGCGCCAAAATATGCCGCAGTAAGAACTTCCCTTGCAAGCCCCAAAATACGGCTTGCAAGTGTTCCGAACATCATTTTTGCGGCATAACGCACCATGCCGGACAAATTTTTATTTTCAGTCATGCAGTTACCAGGTAAAATTCTCTCCCAAATACCATTTTTTAGCTTCTTCGTTATGCGCTATTTCATCAGGCAATCCCTCAAGAAACACCTTCCCGTCGTGTATAAGGTACGCCCTGTCTGTTATTGAGAGCGTTTCACGCACGTTGTGGTCTGTCAGAAGCACCCCGTAGCCGCGTTCGCGGAGAGCCTTTATCATTGACTGTATGTCAGCGACCGCGATAGGGTCTATCCCGCTGAAAGGTTCGTCAAGCAGGATATACGAAGGCTCAAGGGCAAGACAGCGTGCTATTTCCACGCGGCGCCTTTCACCGCCCGAAAGCGATATTCCCTGTGTGTCTTTGATTTGTTCTATGCCGTATTCCTTCAAAAGCCGGCGTATTTTTTCATGACGTGCAGTTTTTTCCATTCCGGCTTCTTCAAGCACCAAATCAAGGTTCTGGAACACGGTAAGTCTGCGGAAAATTGAGTCTTCCTGCGGCAGATAGCCTAAACCGCATCTCGCACGCTTGTACATCGGCATCTGCGTCATTTCCGTATCGCCTATAAAAACGCGCCCGCTGTCGGGAAGAATACGTCCGGTAATCATGTAGAACGACGTACTTTTGCCGGCTCCGTTAGGCCCGAGCAGCCCGACTATTTCTCCGGTTTTTATATGAATTGAAAGGTCATCGACAACCCTGCGTTTGTTGTATATTTTTACCAGATTTTCAGCACGCAGTATTTTCTCCAAAATAATCTCCCCCGAACTATTTGTCCGTAACAAAGGTAATTTTGCTGTTTCCTTTTGCTTCTACCAGCTTAGTTATTTCATTGTAGACAAGCATGTCGGCTTTTATCGTCTTGCCGTCCTCGCGAATACCGTGCGCGTTGCCGGTTACAACAAGATTGCCGCTTTTTTTGTCATAAACCGCTTTATCTCCGAAAAGCCTGCCTTTAACCCCTTTTTTGTCCGTATGGTCAAAAACAACTTTCCCGTGCGCTACAGCAGACTGCACCTCATCTTTGTCATTTATTTTGCCGTATATTTCATCTGCGGAAATTGCATATTTTTCTTTTCTGTTCTCAAGTTTCGCAACCTTAATTCCCCTAAAATCCTCTCCGCTGCGCATAAGGTCGGCAGCTTTGGCATATATGTTGTTGTACAGCAGTTCAACTCCCCCGTGAGCTTCGTACACCTTTCTTCCGGTAATAACTTTAACCTCCGGCGCATTGAGAAAATTTACTTTGCCCTGTCTGATTTTGACCTCTCCGAAAGCTTCTACGCAGTCGGAATTTTCAACCTCGGGATCTGCTGTCCATACAGCTTTGGAAGCGCTTACAGTCGCATTGCGGGAAACAATGTCGCCGCGCACCGGATTGCCGTACATGGTTATCTGTTTGTCTACAAAGCCTTCTGCCCTGTCGCCCTTAAGCACGTCCTGTCCTTTTGTGAAGACAACGCTGCCAACGGCAGACGCCGCCTTGGTATTTATATTGTAATTCAGTTCTTCAGCCTCAATTGAGCCGTTGGTCTGGGAAAACGCAACAGTTGCAACGCAGACTGCCGCAGCCGCAAAAAGCATAAACGCTGCCTTTTTCATTCTTTGCCTTCCCCTTTCTGTTTGATAAATTTGTTTAGTATCTCTATTTATTAGTATCCTTAAAATATTTCAGCCGCTTTGCCGCATACCTGTATATGGACATCAGCGAGTTAAAATAGTTTTCTCCCGTTTCTGCCCGCGGCAGATATATTTTCTTTTTGTAATTCGCAAGACAGGCATTTACCTGAGGCGGCGTCCAGCCGTCCACAAGTATTACAGTGCCTTTCTGTTCAGACATTTCCACAAGTTTTTTCAGCGATTCCGTGTCATCCGACTCCCAGCGCTTCCATTCGCTTTTGTCCGGCCGCACCGTCGCGTCGTGCGCCGAACTGATAAGCGCTCCCTCAATCCCCGTCAAATCCAAAAAAGCCACATCACCCGGCAGACAGTAGCGTCCGATATCCACGGCGCTGTCCAGGGCAGCCTGAAATTCCGCAAGCCTGCGCTGATAATATTTGTAATTTGCATTGTCAGCCGTGCTTGCAATGCGCATGACGGCATGCGCCACGTACGGAATACGCGCCGGATCGTAATAGGAGCGCAGTATTTCGTCCTGCGAAACGTCCGTATCTTTAAAAAGCCGTACTCCGCCGCGTCTGCGCAGCTCTTTTTCATTAAGCGCGACAAAGGCTGCCCTGCCTTTGCCTGCTTTGGTTCCTGAAATAAACGAAATAACCGTGTTGACGTACGGCGATGATGAAACAAACCGCGCGGCAGAAGCAGGCGCTGCCTGTACAAGCAGCAGGCTGGCCGCAAGCAGAAAATATATTTTTTTCAACAGTTTGCCGTACCTGTTCATATCAGTTCCGAACCTTCAGAATATCCAGCGCGTTTCTTGCCGCCATAAATTCTGCGGATTTAATGTTTTTGCCGGTGCCCTGAGCTGTTTCTTTTCCGCCTATAAACACGGCGACCCTGAAAGGCTCACCGCTGTCCGGCTCAGGGCGGAAAAGCGTTGCATAGCGGGGCGTTTCCCCTTTGTATTTGGACTGCACATATTCCTGAAGCATGGTTTTGCTGTCAACATAGTTGAGGGAAACGTGGTCTGCCTGCTCCAATAGGTAATTTTTAGCCGCTTTTTTGGCGGTTTCGTAGTCCGAATCAAGGAATACAGCGCCGAAAACTGCTTCTCCTGTATTTTCCAGCATGGCTTTTGACACGCTGCCTTTAACTGATTTTCCTGTCCTGAGTATCGCGGCAAGACAGTGCTTTTCAGCCCAGTCGGACATCGTCTGACCGCATACGAGCTGTGACCGCACTTTGGTAAGCTGCCCTTCGTCAACCCCGCTCAGCATACCGTATATAATTTCGCTTGATATAAGTTCCAGTACAGCGTCGCCGAGAAATTCAAGGCGTTCGTTGTTGTACGCAAGACCGTTTTCATTGGCATAGGAGGCATGAGTCAGCGCTTCTTCCAGAAGCCTCATGTCTTTGAAATGATATCCAATCTTTGTCTGAAAATTTTCAAGCAGTTCTTCTCTGTTCATTAACCTTTAGTCCCTGCATTTTTCAAGCGCGATAACAGCGTTGTGACCGCCGAACGCGAAAGCATTGACTATAACCCTGCGCACGTCCGCTCTGACCGCCTTTCCCGCAACAACGTTCAGCGCACATTCAGGGTCAGGCGTTTCGTAGTTCAGCGTCTGGTGAACTATGCTTTTGTCAACAGCCATAAGAGCCGCTATAAGGTCAAGCGCCCCGCTTGCGCCCAAGGCGTGTCCTATCATTGATTTTGTCGCCTGAACAAGCACTCTGCTGCCTGCTTCTTCTCCCATGAGTCTCTTGACTGCTTCTGTTTCCATTTTGTCATTTAAAGGGGTTGAAGTGCCGTGTGCGTTGACCAAATCTATGCTTTTCGGATCCCAGTCCGCCCGCTCAACAGCAAGCTTCATCGCCGTATAAGTGGCGTCTCCCGAAGGATCCGGAGCTGTAAAGTGATAGGCGTCGCAGGTTGCGCCGTAACCCTTAATTTCGGCATAAATATGCGCGCCGCGCGCCTTTGCCGCTTCATATTCCTCAAGCATTATCACGCCTGCGCCTTCGCCGAGTACAAAACCGTCTCTGTCCGCGTCGAAGGGACGGCACGCTTTTTTTGCCTCAGGATTGCGTGAAATGGCTTTGGTGGCGCCGAAAGACGCTGCCCCAAACGGAATTATTGTGGCTTCTGTGCCTCCTGAAAGCATATAATCAGCGTCTCCGCGCACAATCGTGTGATACGCTTCGCCTATACTGTGGAGCGCTGTAGCGCATGCTGACGACACAGAGAAATTCGGCCCCTTCGCGTTATGCTTCATCGCAACGTAACCGGAAGGCATATCAACAATCATCATAGGTACGGTAAAAGGCGAAACACGGGCTTCGCCGCGTTCGCTGAGAACCGTTACGCTGTCAACAAGCGTGTGAATACCGCCCTGTCCGCTTCCTATACATACGCCGAATCTGTACGGATCAACGTCTGTAAAATTGATATTTGCTTCTTCAAGCGCCTGACGCGCGCAGACTTCAGCAAACTGTACGGTTCTGTCAGTATGGCGCGCTTCTTTTTTATCAAACCAGAGCAGAGGATCAAAATTCCTGACCTCGCCCGCAATATTCAATCTGTAATCCGCTGCGTCAAAAGCAGAGATAAAATCTATGCCGTTTTTGCCCTCGGCAAGCGCATCCCAGTATTCGTTTCTGCCAATGCCTATAGGAGACACAACGCCAATCCCGGTTATAACAACCCGTCTCATACAAAACTTCACTTCTCTTCCACTGAGTGTAAAACGGCAGGAAGACAGAAAAATTCTTCCTGCCGTACAATAACAACACTATTCTGCGTCAAGTTTGCCTTTGATATAGTTAGTCGCCTCACCGACTGTGGTAAGTTTTTCCGCGTCTTCATCAGGTATTTCAATGTCAAATTCTTCTTCTATACCCATGATAAGTTCGACGATGTCAAGTGAGTCTGCGCCAAGATCTTCGACGAAGGAAGCTTCAGGTTTAATTTGGTCTTCCTCAACGTTAAGACGATCCATAACTATTTCTTTAAGTTTCGCGTCAATTTCTGCTGCTGTCATATCACAGTTCACCTCCTTCCGGAATTTTATCAATAAAACTGACTGATTTAATACATTGTCAAGCCGCCGTCCACCGTAAGAACCTGCCCCGTTATGTAATCAGCGGCGTTAGACGCAAGAAACGCAACCGCTTTCGCGACATCTTCCGGCTGTCCCGCACGGGCAAGCGGTATCGCCTCAAGAGTTTTCTGCCGCGCCGTTTCAGGCATGCCGCGCGTCATATCCGTATCTATAAACCCGGGAGCAACGGCATTAACTGTAATGTTTCTTGATCCTGTTTCCTTTGCAAGAGTCTTAACAAGACCTATAATTCCTGCCTTGGCAGCCGAATAATTTGCCTGTCCAACGTTGCCGACAAGACCTGAAACTGAACTGACAGCTATAATTTTTCCCTTCCGCGCCTTAAGCATTGAACGCAGAACCTCTTTCGCACAGTAAAACACCGAGTTCAGGTCAACGTTAAGCACAGCCTGCCAGTCTTCGTCCTTCATGCGGAGGAAAAGTGCGTCGCGGTTTATACCGGCACTGCATACAAGCACTTCAACCGCGCCGAGCTTTTTCTCTGCCTCAGCGCACATGGCGGCAACATCTTCATGTTTTGAAACGTCCGCAGCAAAAAAATCGCACCTGACACCTTTTTCGCGAATTTCATTAACAGTGTTTGCAACTTCTTCAGAAGCCGCAAGGTCGTTCAAAGCAATGTCAAAACCTCTGGCTGCAAGCTCCAGAGCTATTGCTTTGCCTATTCCTCTGCCGGAGCCGGTTACAAGTGCCGTTGCCATGTATATATCACTTCTTTCGTCAGACTCAGCTTTTGATTACAGCCAGTGCCTTTTCAATATCCTCAGGAGAAGATACCGACACCGGCGTATTGCCTTTCAATATTTTTCTTATGAGACCTGACAAAACACTTCCGGGCCCCATTTCTATGTACTTCTCCGCCCCTGTTTCCTTCATTCTGAGCACGTCCTGCACCCAAAGCACGGGAGAAAACGTCTGCTCGTAAAGCGCACGGCGGATATCCTCAACAGTCCTGAGCAGAGTTGCTTCCGCATTGCTGACAACAGGACAGAGCGGATTCTTCCATTCAAGCTTTTCAAATTCGGCTTTAAGTTTCTCCGCGACAGGACGCATAAGGCTGCAGTGAAAAGGTCCCGAAACACGCAGCGGAACGGTGCGCGCCCTGTGCTGTTCCTTTATAATTTTCTCGGTTCGGGCTACAGCTTCCGTGTGCCCTGAAATAACAATCTGCTCTGGCTGGTTGACGTTTGCCGCGCTGCAAACCTGTCCATTTTCAGCCTGTTTGCAGACAGCCATTACTTCGTCAAGAGGCATACCTATAACCGCAAGCATCGTTCCTCTGCCGGCAGGCACCACTTCCTGCATGAGCTTTCCGCGCAGCCTCACAAGACGCACACAGTCAGCAAGGGAAAGAACGCCGCTCGCAACCATTGCGGTATATTCTCCCAAGCTGTGTCCCGCCATACATACCGGCTTTAATATTCCGCCGATTTCTTCCTGAACAGCCCTGTAGACCGCTATACTGACCGTAAGGATAGCCGGCTGCGTTATTTCAGTCTGCATAAGCTCCTCCTGAGTACCGTTAAAAATAACATCACTCAACTTGAAACCAAGCGCCTCATCAGCTTCTTCAAAAACCTCAGCCGCCGCCCTGTATTTTTCCTTGAAAGCCTGTCCCATGCCGGGGCGCTGTGCGCCCTGCCCCGGGAAAACAACAGCATAACTCATGCAAAAACCTCCGCTGCAATGCGCTCCTTTATCTTTTGGCTATCGCTTCCATAATTTTAACGAGACCGTCGCGTTTCACAAAATCGTCCGCTCCGAGAATTGCATAACAGAGCTGTGTTTTTCGCGATCTTCCGTGCACTTTTATAACGGTGCCGTTGACACCGAGAAGACAGGCGTGACCGATTTTGGTCCAGTCAATGCGTGCCGAAAACCGTTTTACTGCAGGAAGCATAAACGGCAGACCGAGTTTTGGAAGCAGATGTTCCTTAAATTCCTTCTTAAATTCAGTCTTGATCAAATCCACAAGTCCTTCTGCAAATTTAATCATAACGTTCCCTGTAAATCCGTCGCAGACAACAACGTCGCAGGACCCTTCCGAAAGCTCGTTTGCTTCTACAAAACCACAGTAATTGATATCGTCATCGGCTTTAAGCATTTCAGCGGCGGACAAAATCGCTTCATCGCCCTTAATGTCCTCTGTACCGATATTAAGCAATTTAACCTCAGGATTGTCGATATGCTCAAAAATCTGGGCGTAAATATGCCCCATCGCGGCAAACTGATAAAGATTTATCGGCTTGCAGTGAACAGTCGCCCCGACGTCAAGCAAAAGCACGGGACGGCTGACGGAAGGATAAACTATGCCGAGGGCAGGCCGGTCTATACCCTCAAGTCTTCCGAGAATAAGCACGCCGCCGGCGGCTACCGCCCCTGTATTTCCGGCGGTTACAAGCCCGTCTGCCCTGCCTTCCTTAACCATTCGGAGCGCAACCACCAAACTTGAATCTTTTTTCTTGCGGATTGAAACGGAAGGATGGTCATCGCCCTGAATGACTTCTGAAGTATGAATAATTTTAATTCTGCCAAGCACGTCCGCAGGGGCTTTGGCTATAAGCGGTTCAATCTGCGCTGAATCCCCCACGAGAGCCACCTGTAAATTACTGCGTTTTGTACAGGCTTCTACAGCCCCCTCACAGGCAGCTTTCGGCGCAAAATCACCGCCCATTGCATCTATGGCAATCATTTTTTCAGACCTCCCGCCTGCGCTTTCTCCGTGCCGCTGCATCCGGCAGCGACAAAGCGTCCTGTAAAAATTTCTTTCCCCTCCACGCTGGCGTGAACGCTTACTACATATTCCCCGTTCTTGTGTACGCCGACCTTCGCGCGGGCAACAACCCGCTCCCCTATCCGCACCGGTTCCTTATAAAATATTCTGGCGCCTTTTATTACGACAGACTCACAGTCAATCGCGGAAACAGCCAGCGTCGATGCCTGCGTATATATATAATAGTCGCTTATTATGTCCGTATGGCGAAAACTTAAATCTCTTGTTCCGACAAGAACTGAAAGTGCTCCTTTATTTGGTTCGAGCTCAAGCAGTTCGCCTACAACGTCCTCTGTTTTCAGGGAGCGAAGCCTGCTGGTAGCCTTTTCTGCCATCAGCCTTGCGCGTTCGCGAACCTCAGGAACAGAAAGAAGCCCCCTGTCAAGACGAACAGTACTCACGCTGACACCAAGTGACGAAGCAAGCTCCTGATCTGTCAGGAGAGGATTAGTGCCTATTAAATCCAAAAGCTTCTTATGGCGTACTGCCCTTGCATTGTCCGTGCGCATGAGGACCTCCGCGAATCAGAATTATGACCTGCTGCTAACACTTGGACATATTATATGCCGATACGGAAAAAAGTCAACAAAAAATGCGGACATTCGTCCGCATTTTGATCCATTTTGACCGTTTCTCAGCGCTTTTTCTTCGCTGCAATTTCCATGGTTTTGTCATACAGTTTGTTCAGACAGTCTTCCTTGTCCGAAGGAAGCTGCTGCCAGTCGTCAATACCGCGCGTTCTTACAGACGAACTGCTGCCCTGACTGCTTTGCTGACTGTATGAAGAGCCTGAAAGCTTCGAACTTTCAAAGCTTGTCTCATCCAAAATTTTGTACTTTCTTTCAGTTTTGTGGAAAGCGTAGAGGAAGCGGTCTTCCCGTTTTGTCTCACGCGTTTCGCCTGGCTTGAACGTCTCTTTTATTTCCGAAACGGAAGCCGCCTGCGCCGTGTAATAACTGCCGCATTTTTTAACGGAGCTTTCATCCAGCGTCACTGTATAGTTTCTGCTGAAATCCCTGTCGCTCGTCTCACGTGAAACAACAGTCACATTTCCGGCAAAAGACGCAGCCGCAAAAACTGTTGAAAGACACACTGCGCCGGTCAGGACAATCAATTTTCTTCTGTTCATTACAGAACCACCTCACTGAATTTATTTTCATGGTAAATCTATTGTAGGCGTTTTAAAAAGAAATCGCATACGTAATTTACGCAGAATTTTTCATGTACGTTCCCAGCTGAAATATTTTCCGGAGCACAGAAAACAAAATGAGAAACCTCGCGGTCTCTCATTTATAAACTTACAGAACGGATTAACCTATTCTTCAGCCGCTTTGGCTTCTTTTACGTCAAGGACTTTACGTCCTCTATAGTATCCGCAGGCAGGACATACGCAATACTGGCGCACTGTTTCGCCGCAGTGCGAGCAGGTTGTTGCTCCGCTTGTCGTGAGTTCGCCAAGGTACTGTGATTTACGCTTGTGTGAACGTGCATGTGAGACTCTTCTCTTCGGGACTGCCATCTTGTTCCCCCCTTAGTTCCTTAAACACAAAAATTACAGAGGTGATTATAGCACTTTTTTCTATTTTTGCATTAAGTTATTCTTTTTCTTCTTCAACAAACTGTCTTAAAACTTCAAAACGCGCATCGCCGGAAGATTTTTTGCAGCCGCAGATTTCGGTGTTCAGATTTGCTCC